>ONJE01000404.1 GCA_900318045.1 uncultured Eubacteriales bacterium | reverse complement strand
ACGACATCGGCCATGAGGCAGCCCGTGCCGTGCTCCACGCCCTTGGTGAGGACGAGAATCGGCAGTTCATCCCCCACATATCCGACTAGTCCCTTGCAGGTCGCGCGCAGGTAGGGTGAGGGTACCGCAAGGACAATCGCATCAGATATAGAAAACTCAAGGAGAACAAGGGAATCTCGGAAAACACAAACGCATGCATAAAGATGGCAAGCGGTGATTATTTCGTGTTGTTTGATCATGACGATATCCTGCACCCGTCCGCATTGTATGAAAACATGAAGGTGATCTGCCGGGATGAAGCGGACTTCATTTATTCGGATGAAAACACGTTCCATGAGACCCCACAGGACGCCTATTGTCCGCACTTTAAACCGGATTATGCGCCGGATACCCTGCGCAGCTATAATTATATCTGTCACCTGACGGTATTCAAAAAATCGCTTTTGGATGAAATTGGGGGCGGTTTCAGAAGCCAGTTCGACGGCAGCCAGGACTATGATATGATTCTTCGCCTGACGGAGAAGGCCCGGCGCATTGCCCACATCCCAAAGATACTGTATTTCTGGAGGGGACATGCCGGCTCGGTGGCCTCCGACGTCTCGGCCAAAGCCTATACCGTCGATGCTGCAAAGGCGGCGTTGACCGAGCACCTGGACCGGGTGGGACTGAAGGGAACGGTGCTGGACTCCAGCATTCCGTCGACCTACAGGATCAAGTACGGCATTGAAGGCAATCCGCTCATAAGCATCGTGATTCCCAACATGGACCACATGGACGACCTGAAAAAATGCATCGATTCCATCCTCGGGCTTTCTACCTGGAAGCATTTTGAAATCATCGTGGTCGAAAACAACAGCAAGCAGGCGGAGACCTTCGAATACTACCGCTCCCTGAAAGACTGCCCTGAGATACGCATTGTCACCTGGGAAGGTGTCTTCAATTTTTCGGCAATCTGCAACTTCGGCGCCAAGGCGGCGAAGGGCGATTACATTCTGCTGTTGAACAACGACATCCAGGTCATCACACCGGACTGGATGGAACAGATGCTGATGTTCGCCCAGCGAAAGGACGTTGGAGCCGCCGGCGCCATGCTTTATTATCCGGACGATACTATACAGCATGCGGGTGTCATTTTGGGAATCGGCGGCGTGGCCGGGCATTCCCACAAGTATTTCAAGCGAGGGGATTACGGATACGCCAGCAGGCTGACGATCGCTCAAAATCTGTCAGCGGTCACTGCCGCCTGCTGTCTGATTCCCCGCAGGGTGTGGGAACAGGTACGCGGTTTGGACGAGGGCTATGCCGTGGCCTTTAACGATGTGGATCTGTGCCTGCGCATACGGGAAGCGGGCTATCTGATCGTTTGGACGCCCTATGCTGAATTGTACCATTTCGAGAGCAAGAGCCGTGGCTATGAGGATACCGCTGAGAAGCGGACGCGGTTCAAGGGCGAGATCGATCGCTTCTTTGCGCGGTGGAGCGATGCTCTCGCGAGAGGAGATCCCTATTACAGTCCGAACCTGACGCTGGAACGGGAGGATTTCAGCTTCCGCTGATACGAGAATCTAACAATACGGTATGCTACCAAGGAGGATTATGCCATGACCATCATCGTTACCGGCGGCGCCGGCTTTATCGGTTCCAATTTCATTTTCCATATGCTGGATAAGTATCCGGATTACCGGATCGTCTGTGTGGACAAGCTGACCTACGCGGGCAACCTGTCCACGCTGGCCCCCGTGATGGACAATCCGAACTTCCGCTTCGTGAAGCTGGACATTTGCGACCGGGAGGGCGTGTACAAGCTGTTTGAGGAGGAGCACCCGGACATCGTGGTGAACTTCGCCGCGGAGAGCCACGTGGACCGCTCCATCGAGGATCCGGGCATTTTCCTTCAAACAAATATCATTGGCACGGCCACGCTGATGGACGCCTGTCGCAAGTACGGCATTCAGCGCTACCATCAGGTGTCCACCGACGAGGTCTACGGCGACCTGCCCCTGGACCGGCCGGACCTGTTCTTCACCGAGGAGACGCCCATCCACACCTCCAGCCCCTATTCCAGCTCCAAGGCCGGCGCGGACCTGCTGGTGCTGGCCTACCACCGCACATTTGACCTGCCGGTGACGATTTCCCGCTGCTCCAACAACTACGGGCCCTACCACTTCCCGGAGAAGCTGATCCCGCTGATGATCGCCAACGCGCTGAACGACAAGCCGTTGCCGGTGTACGGCGAGGGCCTGAACGTGCGTGATTGGCTGTACGTGGAGGATCACTGCCGGGCCATCGACCTGATCATCCACAAGGGCACCGTGGGCGAGGTGTACAACGTGGGCGGCCACAACGAGATGCGCAACATTGACATCGTGAAGCTGATCTGCAAGGAGTTGGGCAAGCCCGAGAGCCTGATCACCTTTGTCACCGACCGCAAGGGCCACGACATGCGCTACGCCATCGACCCGACCAAGATCCACAACGAGCTGGGCT
>ONJE01000049.1 GCA_900318045.1 uncultured Eubacteriales bacterium | reverse complement strand
TGCCGTGAAAAAAGCCCCGCCCGCGGCGTACATGCCGCCGCGTACGATTAAAGATCGGGGCGCTCCGCCCCCGATACCCCCGGCGAGTTAGCGTTGTTAAGGATCACGTCAACCGCCATTCCCTAACCCCTAAAACCTAAAACCTAATCCCTCAATTCAGATTTGTCGCGATAGCGACAAATCTGAATTTGTCCTTGACGAAACTCTTCTCTTGCGCTATCATTAATACAATACATTCTGCAAATTGGAGATGTTTACCCATGAGTGAGAACTGCAATCACGACTGCAACAGCTGCTCGGCCAATTGCGCCAGCCGCGAGGGAGGAACCCCGGACTTCACTGCCCCGGCGAACGCCAACAGCCGGGTGAAGAAAGTCATCAGCGTGGTCAGCGGCAAGGGCGGCGTCGGCAAATCGCTGGTCACCAGCCTGATGGCGGCGCTGATGCGCCGTCGGGGCCACAGCGTGGCCATACTGGACGCCGATATCACCGGCCCTTCCATCCCCACCGCCTTCGGCATACACACCCAATTGATGGCCTCTGATGAGGGCATCTACCCCGCTGTCAGCCCGACAGGTATAAAACTGGTATCGCTGAACCTGCTGCTGGACAACGAGACCGACCCCGTGATATGGCGCGGCCCCATCATCGCCGGAACCGTCAAGCAGTTCTGGAGCGACGTGATGTGGGGAGACGTGGACTTCATGTTCGTGGATATGCCTCCGGGAACCGGCGACGTACCGCTGACGGTGTTCCAGTCGCTGCCCCTGGATGGCATACTGGTGGTCACCTCGCCCCAGGAGCTGGTGGGCATGATCGTGGAAAAGGCCGCAAACATGGCGGCCATGATGAACATCCCGGTACTGGGCATCGTGGAGAACATGAGCTACTTCAAGTGTGACCAGTGCGGCAAGGAACACCGTATCTTCGGCGACAGCCACGTGGAGGCCATCGCCGGGCGGCGGGGCATCTCGAACGTCGCCCGCCTGCCCATCGACCCGACCATCGCCGCAGCCTGCGACGGCGGCAGGATTGAGATGCTGGATGCGCCCTGGCTGGAAGACCTGGCCACAGCGCTGGAAAAGAACTGAACCATCACAACTCAGGAACCGCAACGAAACAGTTGCGCAGATTGCAAAGGATGAATTCGTCCCTGCCAGGCGCAGGAGGGAGGCGTGCCGGGGCACGTTGACCGACGACAACGATGCCCAGGCCTCTCAGGCCGAAGGGTACAGCGGAGGATTCAGGCAAGCAGGATGTGCAAGTTATTTCGTGGAGTTTCCTTACAACGGAGGCGTTCATGCGATATGAAAAATCCTGCGGCGCTGTGATATTCAGAAAGGACGCGGACTGGTATGTGCTGCTGATCCGCCACGCCAAGGGGCGGCACATCTCTTTCCCCAAGGGCCATGTGGAGCCCGGCGAGACCGAGAGTCAAACCGCCGAACGGGAGATCCTGGAGGAGACGGGTCTGCGGGTGAAGGTGGACCGCCGCTTCCGCGCGGAAAACCGATACAACATCCGCCCGGACACCCAAAAGCTGGTGGTGATCTTCGCCGCGCTGGCTGACCATGCCGAGATCACCCCCCAACCCGAGGAGATTGCCGAAGCGTTTTGGCTGCCCATAGAAGAAGCCGCCACCCGGCTGACCTACGAGCGTGACCGCAAGATCATGCGCGACGCGTTCGCCCATATTCTGAAATATCACGCACCTGCAGAATAGGCGAATCAGGCGGACCCGAAAGGGTCCGCCTGATTTATGGAGCGATCACGCCGCGGCCTCGTCGGCCAACATGAACTGCAAATCGTCATCCCTCATGTAGCCGGTGTGGTCCTTATAGCTGATCAGGCTCCAGCCGCCGCTGGTCTCCACCACCATCAGTCGCTTGCCGTTCTTCAGGCGGCCCAGCTCGGTGGCGTCCTCGGAATCCACGTCATACACGGGCGCGTAGCCCCCGTCCATGGCCAGCACCATCGCCGGGATCATGGCGGTCTGCTTGCTGCCCTCCTGTTCCTCGACGTCCGCCTCCTCCGCATCTGCGGCGAAGGCCAGGTACTGGTTCATCAGGTAGCCATTCTGGCCTTCCCATTCCACCAGCGTCCATTCGGCGCTGCGCAGCAGCACCTTCACCTCGGTGCCATTGGGCAGGGCCGCCAGCACGGCGCTTTCGGTGTTCGGGGCCTGACGCAGGTTCAGCATGTCCCCCGCTCCTGCGGTGTCCACGGTGGCCAGTTCGTCCTCCAGGCCGTACTCCTCCAGCGACCCGCCCGAGGCCAGGTACTCCTCAAAGTCCTCTGCAGGGATAGAGGCGCCGCGCCGGTAGCCGTCCTCGGTGTGACCGATGGTATAGGTCATCTGACCGTCCGAAGAGGTGTAGCTCAACTCATAGATGTCCTGCGGGTAATAGGTGAAAAAGGCGTTGTTGACATAGCCCACATTCCTGCCCCGCTGCACCTTGCTCCAATTGGTATCGTATTCCAGTGCGACCACCAGATCGCCGGGGGACAGCCGCGTCAGGGCGTCGCTGCCCGATGAGGGCTTCTCCCGCAGGCGGATGCTGACGTCGCTGGTCAACTTGCCCATGTTGATCTGGCCGCCGGTAACCTCGCAGGCGAAGTCCGGGTTCTGGGCGAATATCTCCTCCAGTTTGCCGGACTCATAGTACAGGGCCTTCTGGATCTCGGATTCCATGACGCCGTCGGCAGGATAGCCGTAAGCACCCTGGAACACCTTCACGGCCTCCAGTACGTCCACGTCGAACACGCCGTCGATCTTCTCGTTGTACAGCTTCATCTTTTGCAGGCTTTCCTGGATGCTGCGCACCACCGGACCGCTCATGCCCTCCTTGACAGCCACGTTCCGGGCTGTGGGAGCCTGGGCGTCGTCCATCAGCGCCGCCAGGAAGTCGGGGCTGGCGACACCGGTCTCCTCCCGGCCCATCAGCCGCTGGGCCTCCCGCACCGCGTTGACGGTGCCGCCGCCGTACTTGCCATCCAGCTTGCCATCGTAGATGCCCAAGTCCCGTAGCCGGGTCTGCAGGTTCAGCACGTCCCTGCCGTCGCTGTCCCGGCCCAGGTCCTCGTCATTATCCGGAATACCCAGGAATTGCTCATAGGTCTGGCCCTTTTCGTTGGTATAGGACCCTGCGATCAGCAGCGTGCGAAGGTCATTGTCCCGATGGCGGCCCTGGAAGATGTGCACCCGGGTACCTTCAAGGCAACACTTCGCGATAAATTCGGCGTCCTGCCAGCGCAGTCGAACGCAGCCGTGGGAGGCGGGGTTGCCCAGCTCCGCCACGGCGGATTTCGATACTGTGGCATCCGATTTCTGGCTACAGGGCAGCGAGTGGAACAACACGCCCTTGTAGATGCGGGTGGCGTAGTGGGCGTAACAGCTGTAGTAGCCGAAGTAATACCAGTATTCCCGCTCAAGCTCCTCCTCCTTGGGCGGCATGTAGTAGGTGCCGTGTGGCGTGGAATCGTTCAGCCCGGTGGAACAGATCATCTGCCGCACCACCGATTTCGAACCGGTGCTGTAGATGGTGACGATTTGGTTGAATACGTCCACCTCGATATAGTAGGGCATGTTGTATTTTACCTTTTCCGCGGCCAAGGCGCCGAGAGAAGCCGCCATCAGCAACAGCGCCAGCAACAGCGGGAGAATTCGGCGTTTCATCATGTCTTTCAACCTCACCGTGATCAGAATATGCGTCAGATACATTTTATCAGTATAATTATACCATCATCTGTTCCGTTTTGCCGAAGGCTTAGTGGGGCTAAGTCAAGGGAAATCAACGCAGAAATGCAGTTCAAGACGCCGAAAATGCATCTTCCCGAATTTAGAAACACACTCTAAGGTTCCTTGTCATGCTGAGCGTAGCGAAGGTTTTTGTCGTACTGAAACGCCGACCTCTCCGTCAGGTCGATTCCATCATCAGGTCGTCGCCGATCATGTAGCCTTCGTGGCCCTTGTAGCGGATCCGGCACCAGCCGCCCGTGGTGCTCACCACTTCCAGCAGCGTGCCGTCAGGCAGGTGTCCCAGCACTTTGGCATCATCCACGTCCGCTTCGTAAACCGCGGCCCGGCGGTCCGTGGCGCTGGCCACAACCGCATAGCCCGATTCCGCGTCCCGGTCTGTCTCCACTTCCTCATGGGTCTCCAATGCATCCTTCAGGCCGGTCCAAAACGTCAGGTATCGGTTCATCAGGTAGCCCGACTGTCCGCCGTAGTTCACCAGGGTCCAGTCGCTGGTACGGCGCAGCACCCGCAGGTTTTCGCCGTTCTTCACCGTATCCAGTACGGCGCTGTCGCCGTCGGGCATCGCCCGCAGGTTCAGCGGCGCGTCGCCGTCGCCGGTAGTCACCGTGACGTAATTCTCCAGGCTGTCCAGCTTCACCTGCTGGTCGTTCGTGGCCAGGTAGGCCTCGAATACCTCGCAGGGCAGCTCGGCTCCGGACAGGTAGTCGTTCATATCGTTTCCGATGGTGTACACCAGGTCCTCCGTCGCGGAGGTATACTTCAGCTGGGCGATCACCCGCTGGCTGAAGGCCACCAGGCCGTTGTTGACGTAGCCCTCGTCGCTGCCCACTCGCACGCGGGACCAGTTCTGCCCCCGCTTTTCCACGATCATAAGCTTGTTCGGCGGCAGCTTGCGCACCTGTTCGGACCCCTGGGAGGCCGACTGGCGCAGGTTGATCTCCTCCCGCACGCTCACCCGGGCCAACAGCACCGGCTCGCCCGTCCATTCGCAGCTGTAACCGGAATCGCCGAAGGTTTGCGCAACCCTGCCGGCCTCGTAGTCCACGGCCTTCTGGACGGTGGGATCTGCCACGCCGTTTTCCTCATAGCCATAGGCGCGCTGGAACTGTCGCACGGCATCCACCACGGCGATGTCGTAAACGCTGTCCAGATCGTCTTTGAACAACCGCAGGACCTTCAGGTTGGCCTGTAGCTGCTTGACCGCCGGGCCGCTCATGCCGCTCTCCAACGGGACGTTCATCGCGGTGGGCGCATCCTCCTTGAAGATCTCCCCGATGAAATCGGGCGTCGCCAGACCCGTGGCGTCCCCGCCCAACAAGTACTGGGCATAGCGCACTGCGTTGATGGTGGCACTGCTGTATTCGCCGTTGATTTCACCGTCATATATGCCCAGGTCCCGCAGCCGGTATTGCAGGTCCAATACCGCCTTGCCTGTGCTGTGACGGTCCATCACGTTCGGGTCATCGGATATGCCCAAAAAGCTCTCGTAGGGCACGCCCTTGGAGGCGTCATAGGTCTCCTGGAGCAGCAGCGCCCTGAGCTCGTCGTCCCGGGTCTCGCTGCGCAGTACCTTCACCCGCGTACCCGGGCCGCAGTTCTCCGCGATAAAGCGGGCGTCCTGCCAGCGCAGGCGGATACAGCCGTGGGAGGCGGGTATGCCGAGAAGTTTGACTGCGTCGCGGTCGATGCAGTCTGTCTTTTTCGCGTAATAGGGAATGGAGTGGAAAAGCACAGGGCCGTACAGGCGGGTAGCGTAGCGGACATAGATATCCCCGATCTTGTACCAGGGGTCGCGGTCGCTTCGCCGCTCGTCGGCCTGCAATATGTACTCCCCCACCGGCGTCCAGTGTTCCTTCTTGCCAGCGGAGCACAGCATCTGCCGCACGATGCTCATGGTATCGGCGTCGTAGATGGTAACGATCTGGTTGCCAATGTCCACTTCGATATAGTATTTTGCGTCTGTGAACGCCATCGCGGGGGCGGAGAAGGAGGGCAGCAAAAGGCAGAGCATTGCCACCAGCAAAACCCATGTAAGCCGCCTGATCCGACGCATATCCATCCGCTCCATTTCAGTAAGGCGCTGTGAAGAAATGAGTTGAAAAATTATGCGCAGGATAAATCTTCATATGCAAGGCGGAGGAGGGAGGCGATGCGGGACATCGTTGACCGACGACAACGCTGCATATGGAGATTTAGACAAGCAGAATGTTCAAATCATTTCTGAACAGTGCCTAACACAAACAATTCCGGCGCGAGGCCGCGGCCATGCCGAAACCCCGCCCATTACCATCCTGTATTATATCACAATTTGCGCATAAATTTGTTGTAATTGTTTTTCATTTGTATCACAAGGCAGTCATAAATCAGAGGCGAAATCCCTGTGTGGTTATACGACAACAGGGGCGCCATATCGGCGCCCCTGCATGGTACACGCAATCATTCTTCCAAAACGGAAGGCATTTTCTCAAGGAACCAGCGTCTCGGACTTCAATTCGGAATCATCCGCCTCCCCGTCGTCGCCTTCGTCCTCCAGTCTCAAATCCTCGACGCTCATGTAGCCATCCCGGCCCTCATAGCGAATCCAGCACCAGCCATCGGCGGCCGACAGCACCTCCACCCGGGTATCGTTGGGCAGGTGGCCCAGCACTTCCGCCCCGTCAATATTCTCGTCGTAGACAGGCGCCTTGCGGCCGGCAACGCTGCGCACCAGGGCGTGGCCAATCGCCTGCGCTTCACTGGCGTCAGCGTCCAGTTCCTCGTCCAGCGCGTCCTTCGGCCCGATCCAGAACTTCAGGTAGCGGTTCATCAGATAGCCGGTCTTGCCGTGGAAGTTCACCTGCGTCCATTCGCTGGTTCGACGCAGGGCCGGCAGGCGTTTGCCGTTTTCCACGGTGTCCAGCACCGCGCTGTCAGGCTCGGGGGCCTGGCGCAGGTTCAGCGGCGGGCCGGCCGCGCCAGTATCCACGGTTACGTAGTTCTCCAGGCTCTCCACATCCACCTGCTGGTCGTTGGCGGCGAGGTAGGTTTCAAAGACCTCGCAGGGCAGTTCCGCTTCGGACAGGTAGTCGTCCACGCCGTTGCCGATGGTCCAGACAAGGTCCTCCGTCGCCGAGGTGTACTTCAGCAGCACCAGCAGCCGGTCGTAGAATACCACCAGATCATTGCGCACATAGCCTTCCTCGCCGTTCACCCGCACCCGGGACCACGTCTCGCCCCGCTCCAGCACAATCATCGTCCGGCCCTCTGCCAGCCGCCGCAGTTGGCGGCTCTCCTGGGCGGCGTCCTCCCGCAGCCGCGCGCCCTCCTTCACATTCACCCGGGCCATCGTCAGCGGCTCCCCCACCAGCTCGCAGGCGTAGTCCGCCCCGCTGAAGGTCTCCGCCAGCCTGCCGGCCTCGTAGGCGACAGCCTTTTGCAGCGTGGGCGAAGCCACGCCGTCCTCCTCGTAGCCATAGGCGCGTTGAAATTGCGTCACGGCCCGCACCACGTCCGCGTCGAAGACGCTGTCCTGCGTGTCCCGGTACAGGCCCAGCGCCGCGAGGTTGTTCTGCAGCGCCTTCACGGCGGGGCCGCTCATGCCTTCGGTCAGCCGCACCTCCATGGCCACAGGGGCGTCCGGGCCGTACAGCAGCGCCTGATAGTCCGCCGTCGCCACGCCGTTCAGCTCGTCCCCCCGAATGTACTGGGCTTTGCGCACTGCGTTCACTGTAGCGCTGTCGTAGACACCGCTCAACTCGCCATCGTACAGGCCCAGGTCACGCAAGCGGTATTGCAGGTTCAGCACCTCGGGGCCCTCGCTGAACCGCGCCAGCGCACCCGGCTCCCTCGATATGCCCAAGAAGCTGTCATAAGACTGGCCCGAGGCGGCATCGTAGGATTGCTGGCGCAGCAGCTCCCGGAGGGCGTCGTCCCGCTTGTCCCCCTTGACGATCATCACCACGGTACCGGGCAGGCAGTTCTGCGAGATGAACGCCGCATCCTGCCAGCGCAAGCGGATGCAGCCGTGGGATGTGGGCTCCCCCAGCTCGCTGGCAGCCTTCGCGTCGATGGATTGCAGGGACTGACGCCGGTAAGGGATGGAGTGAAACAGTATCATGTCGTAGATGCGGCTGGCATACTTCACAAACCGGTCGTAGATGGCAATGTAGTACCAGGGTTTGCGATCCCTGTCCGTCCTGCCCCGGGGCATGACAAAGGTGCCCAGGGGCGTAATATTCCGTCCCGAGGAGCACAGCATCTGCCGCACCACCCCGTCGGTGGCCGAATCATAGACCGTGACGATTTGGTTGGCGATGTCTACCACGATATAATAGGGCATGTCGTAATCCGCCCGGTCGATGGCATGGCAAATCGGCGCTGCTGAAATCAGCAGTGCTACCAACAGTATGGCGAATCGTTTGCGTAAAGTCATGTGTACCTCGCTGGTCAATTCCTACCCATTATACCACTTCCATGCCCATCCTGCAAACCCCGCATAAAACGACAACAAAAAGCCCCTCCTTGCGGAGGGGAATCGCCCGATATGAAATCAGAACTTCAGGGAATTCAGCTTGATGCCGGGGCCCATGGTGCTGGAGATCACGGCGGAGCGGATATAGGTGCCCTTGGCAGCAGCAGGCTTGGCCTTGATGATGGCCTCCATCAGCACCCGGAGGTTCTCGACCAGCTTCTCCTCAGTAAAGGAAGCCTTGCCCACGGGGCAGTGGATGATGGCGGTCTTGTCCACGCGATACTCGACCTTACCGGCTTTGATATCGTGGATGGCCTGCGCCACGTTCATGGTGACGGTGCCGGCCTTCGGGGAAGGCATCAGGCCCTTGGGGCCCAGCACGCGGCCCAGACGGCCAACCTGACCCATCATATCGGGGGTAGCCACGACCACGTCGAAGTCAAACCAGCCGCCCTGGATCTTGGCGACCATGTCTTCAGCGCCCACGAAATCGGCGCCGGCGGCCTCAGCCTCGGCGGCTTTGTCGGCCTTGCAGATCACCAGCACACGCACGGTCTTGCCGGTGCCGTTGGGCAGCACAACCGCGCCGCGGACCTGCTGGTCGGCGTGACGGGGATCGACGCCCAGTCGGACGGAGATCTCCACAGTCTCATCGAACTTGGCCTTGGCGGTCTTCTTGACCAGCGCGATGGCCTCCTCGGGGTCATACTGCTTGGCGCGATCGATCAGCTTCAGGCTATCGGAATACTTCTTACCTTTTTTCATGAATACATCCTCCTTGTGGTCAAGCGGATTCTATAATCCTCCCACGATTCTGTGGCAATACCTTCGTTAGTCGACCACCACGACACCCATGGAACGGGCGGTGCCGGCGATCATGCTCATCGCAGCCTCAATGGAAGCGGCGTTCAGGTCGGGCATCTTCAGTTCGGCGATCTCGCGAACCTGGGCCTTGGTGATATTGGCCACCTTGTCCTTGTTGGGACGGCCGGAAGCGTGCTCGATGCCGCAGGCCTTCTTGATCAGAACAGCGGCCGGGGGGGTCTTGGTGATGAAGGTGAAGGAACGATCCTGGTAGACGGTGATGACCACCGGGATGATCAGGCCGGCCTGCTTGCCGGTGCGATCGTTGAATTCCTTGCAGAATCCGGGGATGTTAACGCCGTGCTGGCCGAGCGCGGGGCCGATGGGCGGCGCGGGCGTCGCCTTGCCGGCGGGCACCTGCAGCTTGATAAGCGCAGTAACTTTCTTTGCCATTTGGGTTTCCTCCTCTACATGTATGTGGTGAAGCGGAACAGATGCCTGTCCCTCCCACTCACTGAAAAACCGACGAAGCCGGTATATTCAGTCAACCGATGTGACGGGGTCAGTCCACGCGGACAACCTCGTCGTAAGCCAAATCGACGCTGGTCTCACGCTTGAGCATGGGCACGGTGACGCTCAGCTGCTGGGTGACCGGATCAATGGCCGTCACCTTGCCTGTGAAGTTCTCGAACAGCCCCGAGAGTATGCGCACCTCGTCGCCCACCTGGATATCGATGCGCGTCTGGGGCGCCGTATCGAATATGGAAGCAAAGTCGGTCTCCGACAGGGGCGTCGCCTTGTTGCCCGAGCCCACGAAGCCGGTGACGCCGCGGGTATTGCGCACCACGTACCACGTCTCGTTGGTCATCTCCATCTTGACGATCACGTAGCTGGGCAGCAGCTTGCGCTGCACCACCCGCCGCTTGTTGTTCTTGATCTCGACGGCTTCCTCCACCGGTATGCGCACGTCCACGATCTTGTCCTGCATGCCGTTGTTCTCAACGGTCTTCAGCAGGCTGTCGCGCACCTTGTTCTCATAGCCGGAATAGGTATGCACAACATACCACTTGATATCCGCGTTTTCAGACATATTCGGCTCCTTGAGATCAGCCGGTGATCAGCTTGATCAGCGCGCCGGCGCCAAGGTCAAACACGCCGATGATCACGCCCATGACGATCATAAATACGAATACCACCACGGAGTAGTTGATCAAATCCTTTTTGGTGGGCCATGAGACCTTCTTCAGTTCGTGGAACATGTTCTTGAAACTGCGGCCGATGCCCCTGAAGAAGCCGATGAAACGCTCGCCAAAGCCGGGCTTGGTATTCTTGTTCTCTTCCTTTGCCATGCTTTCACATCCTTGTCTATGGCAGTATACGGCGATTGCCGACGCCCCTGACAGACGCCGGCCCAGCCGACCGCGGCCGTGATGCTGCGGCCCGCCGCTAACGGGATTGGCCGATCAACGGCTTACTTGGTTTCCTTGTGGCTGGTATGCTTCTTGCAGAAGCGGCAATATTTGTGCATCTCCAAACGATCGGGATCGTTCTTCTTGTTCTTCATGGTATTGTAATTGCGCTGCTTGCACTCGCTGCACGCCAGCGTAACCTTGATTCGCTTATCCGATGCCATGCTTGACACCTCCCCATGTGATTATTCGGCGCCCGCAATTTACCACGGCCACCGATGCCCGCGACGGCATTTTTGCCATCGACAACAGCAGCCCACAACCGGGGCAGACTGATATATTATAAAATAGCACGCCGCCAAATGCAAGGCAATAAGGTGAAATTGTGCAAATTTTACAATATCCGGGCAGATGACTCCCAAAAGGACCATGCGCCGTGGCGCATGGTCCTTGGGATTTGCGCCTGTATTACTTGATCTCGATGACGGCGCCGGCTTCTTCGAACTTCTTCTTCATTTCCTCGGCCGCTTCCTTGGTGATGCCTTCCGCCAGGGTGGAGGGCGCTTCGTCCGCCATGGCCTTGGCTTCCTTCAGGCCCAGGCCGGGCTTGACTTCGCGGATGATCTTGATGACGTTCAGCTTCTTGGCGCCGGCGTCCTTCAGGATCACGTCGAACTCGGTCTTCTCTTCCTCAGCCGCAGCGGCCTCGCCGCCGGCAACAGCGCCGCCCACGACCACGGGAGCCGCAGCGGACACGCCGAACTTCTCTTCCATTTCCTTGACCAGGTCAGCCAGCTCAAGGATCGTCATCTTCTCAATCGCAGCGATGATCTCAGCATTGTTAGCCATGATTATATCCTCCATTATTCAGTAAATATCTCGTTGGGGTTCAGGCGGCAGTTATTCCTCGCCGGCCTGCTTCTTGCGGATAGCCTCCACACAGTAGACGAACTTGGACACAGAACTCATCATGCTGCCCATGATCCGCGCGATGAGGACCTCGCGGCTGGGGGTATTTGCAAGCGCTTCCACGCCCTTCTCGTCGATGTACGCGCCGTCAACCACGCCGCACTTGATGCTCATCTTCTTGGTCTTCTTAATGAAGTCGGACAGCACCTTGGCGGGAGCGACCGCGTCTTCCATGCCGAAAGCCACGGCAGTGGGGCCCTCCAGATGGGCCTTCATCTCGTCGACGCCCATGTCCTTCACGGCCAGGTTGATCATCGTGTTCTTCAGAACCGCGTACTCAACGCCCGCCTTGCGAAGCTGGTTGCGAAGCTCGGTATCCTCCGCGACGTTCAGGCCGCGATAGTCTACCAGAACGGCGCTCTGGGCCTTTTCAAACTTCTGTTTGATGTCGGCCACGACGCCCTTCTTGACCTCTAAATTCTTGGACATTCACTAACACCTCACATTCCGTCCAGGGATCGGCATCCGGCGCTGCCGGTGCCGTGACGGCAATTAAAAAACCCTTGCGCAAGACGCAAGGGCGGTGTAAATACTCAACCATCCGTTGCGCCTCGGCGAGCACCCGAAGGTTTACGCTTTCGCACTCGCTGTCTGTGGCACAGAGCCTTTCAAAAGCCAAGGATGATTATAGCAGAGGGACGGGGAGGTGTCAAGGGAAGAAGCTTGTATCGCGGATATTTAACGTCATGGGTTTTTCTGATTTGTGAGGGAGACGAGGGAACAGGGACATCGAGCGCCCGGAAAACGCTCCAGTGGAGCGTTTTCAGCGAGATGGGGCCGGCAGGCCCAAAGAACAGGGAACAGGAATGGCGGCTGCCGCGTGAATTATAAAATTGAACATGCTGTACCGGCGACGCCCTTTTCGAATGAATGCAGTAGTGGCGTCTATGTCGCCGCTACAGGGTTTTCAGGGATTCCGTGTCTCATTTTATCGCGGGAATCTATGCTTTGGCTTGGTTGTACCGCCCCGTGCGCGGCTTTTCCTGTTCCCTGTTCCCTGTTCTCTGTTCCCTTTTATCTACCCTTGGCGATTCCGCTAACGCCTCGACAAATCAGAATTTCACTAAACCAACATTTATCTTGACTTTTCCCTGTCTGACGCCTATACTTGCTTCATTGATATTGATTCTGCGACGACGGGAACAGTAACCGGGCGGGAGCATTGCAGAGAGGGGCGACACGGCTGAAAGCGCCCCATGCCATGCGCGGCGAACGACACTCCCCGAGCAGCCGCCAAAGCGGCGTATCCCGGCGTTAACGGACAAAGAGATGAAGCCTCGGCTTCAAGCAGGGTGGCACCGCGAATCCTTCGCCCCTACATTTGGGACGGAGGCGTTTTTTATTCCGCCGATCCCCTCGGGGATTGGGGTGCCATTCATTCCCCATTTCAAATTCCACATTATTATATCGACCGAAGGGAGAAATCAAGCCATGCTGACCCAGGCCCCCAAGGGTACCCAGGACATGCTGCCCAAAGACGCCTACCGCTGGCAGGAGATCGCGCGGACCATGCGCGAGGCCTGCGCGCTGGCGGGCTACCAGGAGATCCGCACGCCCATGTTCGAGCACACCGAGCTGTTCCAGCGCGGCGTGGGCGATACCACCGATGTGGTGCAGAAGGAGATGTACACCTTCGAGGACAAGGGCAACCGTTCCATCACGCTGAAGCCTGAGGGCACCGCCGGTGCCGTGCGGGCGTTCATCGAAAGCCACATGTATGCCGAGACGCTGCCCGTGAAGCTGTACTACTCGGCCTGCCCCTGCTTCCGCTACGAAAAGCCCCAGTCGGGCCGCCTGCGCCAGTTCCACCAGAACGGCGTGGAGGTATTCGGCGCGAAGGACGCCAGTGTGGACGCTGAGATCATCCGGCTGGCCATGGACATACTGTGCGCCAACGGGATCGACGGCCTCAGGCTGAACATCAACTCCATCGGCTGCCCGAACTGCCGGGCGGCATACCTGGAAAAGCTGAAGGTTTACCTTGAGCCCAAGCTGCCCACACTGTGCAAGGCCTGCCAGGAGCGTTTCGAGCGCAACCCCATGCGCATACTGGACTGCAAGGAAGACGCGGGCAAGCTGACTGACGCCCCCGCCATGCTGGACAACCTGTGCGAGGATTGCGCGACCCACTTCGGTAAACTGAAGGCCTATCTCGGCGCCATGGGCCTGGATTACGCCATCGACCCCCGCATCGTGCGCGGGCTTGACTACTACACCAAGACCGTATTCGAAATCATTACCGACACCCCCGACGGCGGCGAACTGACCGTCTGCGGCGGCGGACGCTACGACGGCCTGGTGGAGGAGCTGGGCGGTCCCGCCACCCCCGGCATCGGCTGGGGCATGGGCATCGAGCGCATGATCATGGTGCAGGATATGCGCGGCACCGCGCCCACCGCCCCCGCCCCGCTGGACGTTCTGGTGGTCACCCTGGGTGACGACGCCCGCATGGATGGCGTGAAGCTGGTGGGCGAGCTGCGCGCAAAGGGCGTGAAGGCCGACCTGGACCACGCCGCCCGCAGCATGAAGGCCCAGTTCAAATACGCGAACAAGCTGGGTGTGAAGAAGGTCATCGTCATCGCCGGCGACGAGCTGGAAAAGGGCGTCGTCAAACTGAGGGATATGGAACAGAGCAGCGAGACAGAAGTCGCGCGAGGCGAGATCGTCGGGATGCTGGGATAATCGGGACTGCGGCAAATTCTGATTTGTCGAAGCGTTGGCGGAATCGCCAAAGGTAGATCAAAGGGAACAGGAAACGTTTCCGCGATAAAATGAGACGCGAAATCCCTGAAAACCCTGTAGCGGCGACATAGACGCCACTACTGCATTCATTCGAAAAGGGCGTCGCCCCTGCAGCGTGTACATTCTCATAATCCACGCGGCAGCCGCCATTCCTGTTCCCTGTTCCCTGTTCCCTGTTCCCTCGTCTCCTCGACAAATCAGAAGTTTATCAAACAGAAATCACAACAGGAGGTTATATATATGCTTTCTCACAAGCGGGATCATTACTGCGGTCTTCTGACCGAGGCAAACGCGGGCGAGGTCGTCCACCTTTCCGGCTGGGTGCAGCGCACCCGGGACCTGGGCGGCGTGATCTTCGTGTGGCTGCGGGACCGGGAGGGCTTGGTGCAGCTGGTGTTTGACGCCGACGTATGCGGCGCAGAGGTGTTTGAGCTGGGTCGCAGCCTGCGCAGCGAGTATGTGCTCACCGCCCTGGGCGAGGTCCGCAGGCGCGACGCGGGCGCAGTCAACAAGGACCTGGCCACAGGCGCCATCGAGGTCTTCGTCAAGGAGGCCGCGCTGCTCAACAAGTCCGATACGCCCCCCATCTACATCGACGACAAGGCGGACGAGAACGAGCTGGTGCGCCTGAAGTACCGCTACCTCGACCTGCGCCGCCCGTCGATGCAGGAGAAGCTGCGCATGCGCAGCCGGGTGGTCAACTGCATCCGCTACGCCCTGGACGAGGCCGGCTTCACCGAGGTGGAGACCCCCATCCTTTCAAAATCCACCCCCGAGGGCGCGCGCGACTTCCTTGTACCCAGCCGCCTGAAACCCGGCACCTTCTACGCCCTGCCCCAAAGCCCCCAGATCTACAAGCAGCTGCTGATGCTCGCGGGCTTTGACAAGTACTACCAGATCGCCCGCTGCTTCCGCGACGAGGACAACCGCGCCGACCGCCAGCCCGAGTTCACCCAGTGCGACATCGAGATGTCGTTCATCGACGAGGAGGACATCTACGCGAACGTCGAGCGGGTGTTTGCCCGCATCTTCAAGGAGGTCAAGGGCATCGACCTGGCTCTTCCCCTGCCCCGCATGCCTTGGGTGGAGGCCATGGAACGCTTCGGCAGCGACAAGCCCGACACCCGCTTCGGCATGGAGCTGGTGGACCTGACCGACAAACTGGGCGCCACAGGCTTCGTGGTGTTCGACCAGGCCATCGAAAACGGCGGCCGGGTTGAGGCCATCAACGCCAAGGGTCTGGCCGGCATGACCCGCAAGCAGATCGACAGCTATGCCGAGTTTGTCAAGACCTACCGGGCCAAAGGCCTGCCCTACATGACCTTCACCGCCGACGGAGGCGTCAAGTCCAGCTTCAACAAGTTCATGACGCCCGAGCTGGCGGAAAAAGTGCGCGAGGCCATGAAGGCCGAGCCCGGCGACATCATCTTCTTCGGCGCGGACAGGAAGGCCGTGGTCTGGCAGGCGCTGGGCGCGCTGCGCTGCGAAATTGCCCGCCGCAACGACATGATCGACCACAACAAGTACAACCTGTTCTGGGTCACTGAGTTTCCGCTGTTCGAGTACAGCGAAGAGGAAGGGCGTTGGGTCGCCGCCCACCATCCCTTCACCAGCTGGTACGCCGAGGACAACGTCTACCTGGACACCGACAAGGAGAAGGTGCGCTCCCGGGCCTACGACCTGGTCATGAACGGCATCGAGCTGGCCAGCGGCTCCATCCGCATTCACCGCGCCGACATGCAGGCCCAGATGTTCGACATGATCGGCCTGAGCCATGAAGAAGCCCATCACCGCTTCGGCTTCCTGCTGGACGCCTTCAAGTACGGTGTGCCGCCCCACGGCGGTCTGGCCTTCGGCATCGACCGGCTGGTCATGCTGCTCACGGACAGTGACAGCCTGAGGGATGTGATCGCCTTCCCCAAGGCCAACAGCGCCAACTGCCTGATGATGGATACCCCCGCCGACGTGCGCCCCGACCAACTGGAAACTTTGAAGATCAAGGTGGACATTCCCGAGGAGGCTTGATCCCATGAAGCAGATGATGATCTACAACACCCTGTCCCGCAAAAAGGAACCCTTCGTACCCGTGCACGAGGGCAAGGTGGGCATCTACGCCTGCGGCCCCACCGTCTACAACTACTTCCACATCGGCAACGCCCGCCCCTTCATCATCTTCGACACCCTGCGCCGGTTCATGAAGCATTTGGGCTATGAGGTGACCTTTGTACAGAACTTCACCGACATCGACGACAAGATGATCAAGCGGGCCAACGAGGAGGGCACCACCGTCGAGGCCATAGCGGAGAAGTACATCGGCGAATACTTCAAGGATGCCGAGGCCATCGGCGTACAGAAGGCGGACGTACATCCCCGGGCCACAAAGCACATCGGCGAGATCATCGGCCTCATCAAAAAGCTGGAGGCCAAGGGGCTGGCCTACCGGGCCGACAACGGCGACGTGTACTTTGACACCCAGGCCTGGCGCAGCAATTACGGCCGGCTGATCGGCCAGGACCTGGACGACCTGGAATCCGGCGCGCGGGTCGAGGTTGGCGACGTGAAGCGGCACCCGATGGATTTTGCCCTGTGGAAGGCCAAAAAACCCGGCGAGCCCTTCTGGAAGAGCCCCTGGGGCGAGGGCCGTCCCGGCTGGCACATCGAGTGCAGCGCCATGAGCATGAAGTACCTGGGCGAGACCTTCGACATTCACTGCGGCGGCGTGGACCTGATCTTCCCGCACCACGAAAACGAAATCGCCCAGTCCGAGGGCGCGACGGGCAAACCGTTTGCGAAGTACTGGATGCACAACGGCCACATCAACGTGGACAACAAGAAGATGTCCAAGTCTGCCGGCAACTTCTTCACCGTGCGGGATATCAGCAAGGAATTCGACCCCGAGGTGGTGCGCATGTTCATGCTCTCCGCCCAGTATCGCAGCCCCATCAACTTTTCCCGGGATCTGATGGAGCAGGCCAAGGCCGGCCTGGAGCGGCTGTACACCGCCCGCAACAACGCCCTGTTCGCCCTGGACCACGCCCCTGAGCGTGACATGAATGACGATGAAAAGGCGTTCATCGAGCGCGGCAAAGGCTTCATGGACCAATTTGACGACGCCATGTGCGACGACCTGAACACCTCGGAGGCCATGGGCGTGCTGTTCGAGTACGTCCGCGACATGAACACGTCCCTCTCCGACGCGAAGCAGCCCTGCAAAGCCGCCATCGAGGAAGGTCTTTCCATGCTGAACGTGATGGCCAGCGACGTGCTGGGCCTGCTGATGAAGGAGGCTGACACCGTCCCCGAGGACATCAAGGCCCTGGTGCAGGCACGCGCCGACGCCAAGAAGGCGAAGAACTTCGCCGAGGCCGACCGCATCCGCGACGAGGTGCTTTCGAAGGGCTACGTCATCGAGGACACTCCCAAGGGGCCCAAGGTGAAGAAGGCCTGAATTGCCCTTTGAAGCGGACGAACCCTCATGCCGGAATTCCGGCATGAGGGTTCGTTTATGTGATAGATCAATTCATATTCCCGATTTCCCTTTCCTGTCAGGCAAGTCAAAGGACTTCAAAGCCGGTATGGCGGAAAAGATGCCGCATGATTGTATAGGTTTAGGTTGAGATTAGAGTATGTTTCTAAAATGCCTGAAGCGCAATTGGCTGGAAACTCCGTTGCAGTTACGGCGTCTTGGCCTGCTCCA
>ONJE01000204.1 GCA_900318045.1 uncultured Eubacteriales bacterium | reverse complement strand
TGAATAATACAGACATAAAGCAGTAACTGATGTTGAGAAAAATGGACACGATTATGATTTTGGGGCTATACAAGCGTCGCTTTTTTTGTTATAATCATGCTATGGAAGAATTAAAGCTTAGAGTGTGTTTCTAAATTCGGGAAGATGCATTTGGCTGGAAACTTCGTTGCAGTTACGGCGTCTTGAGCTGCATTTCTGCGTTGATTTCCCTTGACTTAGATCCGGGGCCTGCCGGCCCGTTCTCGCTGAAAACTCTCCACTGGAGAGTTTTCCGGGCGCTCGAACCCACTAAGCTTGCGGAAAATCGCCTTGAAATGCAGCCCAATCCACTCGAAACTGCACATCCCTCATTTTAGAAACACACTCTAGTTGAAGAAAAGTGATTGGTGGTTAGGGGTTCGTGAATCGCTGACCGCTAACCACTGACCACTGAGATTCACGTTCAAAGGAGGAATTGCTTTGCCGGAAAACATACTCGAAATGAGGGGCATAGAGATCCAGTTCCCCGGCGTCAAGGCGCTGGACAAGGTGGATTTCTTCCTTCGCGCCGGCGAGGTTCACGCGCTGTTGGGCGAAAACGGCGCGGGTAAATCCACGCTGATCAAGTGCCTGACGGGCGTCAACCACAAGGACGCCGGTACGATCCTGTTCGACGGGAAGGAGATCACCCCCACCAGCCCCCAGAACGCCATCGACATGGGCATCTCCACCGTGTTCCAGGAGATCAACCTCTGCCCGAACCTGACCGTGGCCGAGAACATATTCGTCGGCCGAAAGGAATTCAAGCGGAAGATCATCAACGCCAAGGCACGGGAATTGATGAAGCGCTTCCATCTGGACATCGACGTCACCCGCCCGCTGTCCAACTACTCCACGGCCGTGCAGCAGATGGTGTCCATCGCCCGCGCCGTCAACATCGATTCGAAGATACTGATCCTGGACGAGCCCACCTCGTCGCTGGATGAAAACGAGGTTCAGCTGCTGTTCAACGTCATGCGCGAGCTGAAGGCCGAGGGCATGGGCATCATATTCATCACCCACTTCCTGGACCAGATCTACGCCATCTCCGACCGCATGACCATATTGCGCAACGGCCGCCTGGTGGGCACCTACGGCATCGACGAGATCAACAAGCTGCAGCTGGTCACGCTGATGGTGGGCAAGGACATGGAGAACATATTCGACATGCACCCCGCCGACGTGGACCCGGACGCCCCGCTGATGCTCAACGCCGATCACCTGGGCGCGCCGGGCGCGGTCAGCGACATCAGCCTGAGCATGAAGAAGGGCGAGCTGGTGGGCTTCGCGGGCCTGCTGGGCTCCGGCCGCACCGAGACCGCCGAGATGATCTTCGGCGCGAACCGCCCCACCAGCGGCAAGCTGAGCCTGAAGGGCAAGCAGGTGGACGTGAAGAAGCCCTTCGACGCCATCATGGCGGGCGTGGCCTTCTGCCCGGAGGACCGCAAGCGCGACGGCATCGTGGGCGATCTGTCCATCCGCGAAAACATCATGCTGGCCGTGCAGGCCAAGCGGGGCTTCCTGCATCCGCTGAGCCGCGCCGAGCAGAATGAGCTGGCGGACAAGTACATCAAGGCGCTGTCCATCGCCACGCCGGACGCCGAGAAGAAGATCGGCGAGCTGTCCGGCGGCAACCAGCAAAAGGTCATATTGGCCCGGTGGATGGCCACCCAGCCCGACCTGCTGATCCTGGACGAGCCCACCCGCGGCATCGACGTCGGCGCGAAGGCCGAGATCCAGCGCCTGATGCTGGAGATGTGCAAGGACGGCGTGTCCGTCATATTCATCTCCTCCGAGCTGGAGGAGGTCATCCGCTGCTCCAACCGCATCGTCATCATGCGCGAGGGCAAGAAGGCCGGCGAGCTGGAGGGACCCTTCGACGGCGATACCCAGAGCCGCATCCTGCAAATCATAGCCGAGGGAGGTGACGCGCAGTGAAGAAAAAGGCATATCTGATCTTCCTGGTCCTGGGCCTGGCGCTTTTGGCCGTGGGCGTGTTCTTCTTCGGCAGGATCTGCGCCGTCAAGGACAGCATCTATGCCAACTACAGCCTGAGCTTCTCGGACGCCAGCTTTGAGAAGGTGTTTATCAACGACCACGACGAGGCGACCGTCGCCTCGGACTTCGACGCCGCGGTGCTGCAAACCGCCATCAACAGCGAAGACACCACGGTGGACCTCTCCATGGAGGTCGTGGAGGCCGCCGAGGCCAACGAAGCGGCCGAGGTTGCCGCCGGGGAGGCCACCCCGGAACAGGCGACCCCGGAGAGCGCCCTGGAGGTCATCGCCGACAGCGCCCCCTATGACACCGTGATCGGCAGCTTTTCCAAGGTGCAGAGCCTGCGCAACGCCTGGAAGCTGCAGGGCTTATTCATCGGCAGCGGCCTGCTGCTGTGCCTGGTGGGCGTGGCGCTGATGCTGCGCTCCAGGAACCTGGACTTCGCCGCCATCATGCGCTCCAAGATCACCTGGGCCGTCATCGCCGAGATACTGATACTGATCGTGTGCCTGATCATCCGGCCCGAGTTCTTCCACATCAGCTACCAGCCCTCCAACCGGATGCTGTACGGCAATCTGATCGACATTGTCAACCGCTCCGCCGAAATCACCATCATCGGCATGGGCATGACGATGGTCATCGCCCTGGGCGGCACCGACCTGTCCGTGGGCGCGCTGGTGGCCGTGTCCGGCGCCCTGGCGCTGAAGCTGATGCGCTGGGACCCCACCAACCCCCTGTACCAGACGCCCGGCGATTACACCGTGTATCCCTTCATACTGGTGCTGCTGGTGCCGCTGCTGGTGTGCCTGCTGATGGGCGCGTTCAACGGCGTGCTGGTGGGCCAGCTGAAGCTGCAGCCCATCATCGCCACGCTGATCCTGATGGTCTCCGGCCGCGGCATCGCCCAGATCATCACCAACGGCAAGCAGTACACCACCATGTACAGCCCCTTCCGGGTGATCGGCCAGGGTTCCTGCCTGTTCCTGCCAACGCCCATCGTCATCACCGTGGTGGTGGTGACGGCGGTGATGCTGTTCGTGCGCAAGACCGCCTTCGGCACCTTCGTGGAATCGGTGGGCATCAACCCCAGCGCCTCGAGACTGTCGGGCATCAACTCCAAGGTGGTCATACTGATCGTGTTCGCGCTGACCGGCTTCCTGGCGGGCATCTCGGGCCTGATCTACTCCAGCCGCATCATGTCCAACGACTCCAACAACGCCGGCATCAACTATGAGACCGACGCGATCCTGTCGGTGGTCATCGGCGGCACGAGCATGTCGGGCGGCAAGTTCAGCCTGACCGGCACCATCGTGGGCTCCATCATCATCCGCACGATCATCACCTTCGTGTACTACTTCGGCGTGTCTCCGGATTCCACGATGGCCTTCAAGGCCATGATCATCGCCGTGATCATCGTGCTGCAATCCGAGCCCGTGCGCAACTGGATGGCCAAGCGCTCCCAGGCCCGGGCCATGGTGAAAGGAGGCGTGGCCAAGTGAATAAGAAGCAGAGTCTGTTCAGCCGCATCATGAACCCGAAGTACATCATGGTGTACGCCACGGTAATCATCTTCCTGATCATCTACGCCTACGGCGCCATCCGCTACGGCAGCATCGGCTTCACCACGCTGCGCACCTTCGTCAACTTCTTCTCCGACAATGCCTACTACGGCATCTCCGCCGTGGGCATGACCATGGTGCTGATCACGGGCGGCATCGACCTGTCGGTGGCCTCGGTGGCCTCGCTGACGGGCATGATCATCGCCTATGGCTATGAGCGCATGGGCATCTCGCCGGTCATCACCATGCTGGTGTCCATACTGATCGGCATCGGCCTGGGCACCCTGATGGGCGCGGCCATCCACTACCTGAACGTGCCGCCCTTCATCACCACCCTGACCGGCAACTTCCTGGCCCGAGGCATTTGCAGCCTGATTTCCCGGGAATCCATCAGCATCAACCACCCGCTGATCGACGCCCTGGCCGGCTTCAAGATCACGCTGTATCACCTGGTGGACGGCGAGTGGGTGAAGATCAAGCCAATCACCAACATCAACCTGACGGTGCTGATCTTCATTGTGATGATCGTGCTGGGCACCATACTGCTCCAGCACACCCGCTTCGGCCGCAACGTGTACGCCATCGGCGGCAGCGAATCCTCCGCCAAGCTGATGGGCCTGCCCGTGGGCAAGACCAAGGTGGCCGTGTACGCCATCAACGGCTTCTGCTCGGCGCTGGCCGGCATCGCCTACGTGCTGGTCGTCAAGTCCGGCTGGAACATGGCGTTGCAGGGCGGCGAGCTGGAGGTCATCTCCAGCGCCGTCATCGGCGGCACGCTGCTCACCGGCGGCGTGGGCTACATGGTGGGCACCATGTTCGGCGTGCTGCTGAAATCGGTCATTCCCGCCATCATCAACTTCAACGGCACCCTGTCCTCCTGGTGGGGCAAGATCGCCACCGGCGCGCTGCTGCTGCTGTTCATCGTCATCCAGCAGCTGGTGGTCAGCTACACCGGCAAGAAGAAGGCGGGCTGATGATATGACAACACAGCAGGGGCGCCGAAACGGCGCCCCTGCTGCGCATACTGTCCTTTTTGCCCAATATTGACCCAACGGGTTGCATTCATCCAGGAAATATGCTAATATAGGCTTGTATTATAGGAAAGGAGCCACGTGGCCGGCGGCACCCGTGCCATGATGGGACAGAACCATGAGAATTCATAAATCTGCGGAGGACTACCTTGAGATGATCCTCCGCCTGACGGAGGATAAGGGCTATGCGCGGTCCGTGGACATCGCGCTGGGCCTGGGTGTCAGCAAACCCTCCGTGAGCGTGGCGATGAAGCAGCTGCGCGAGGGGGGATACATCGTCATGGACAAGGACAACTACATCTCCCTGACCGACACCGGCATGGAGATCGCCCACCGCATCTACGAGCGCCACAAGGTGCTCACGCGGATGCTGACGATGATCGGGGTGGACGAAAAGACCGCCGAGGACGACGCCTGCAAGGTGGAGCACGACATTTCGGTGCAGACCTTTACCGCTCTCAAGAACCAGCTTGAGAAGATGGAGGCCCGGAAGGCTGAATAAACCGTGGGGAGCGCGAACGCGCTCCCCACGGTTTATTCAGGTATCAGGGTAACTGTTCAGTCGCATACAAATTCTGATTTATCGAGATGTTTACGGATACGCAAAGGGAAGTAAAAAGGGAACAGGGAACAGGGAACAGGGAACAGGAAAAGCCGCGCGCGGGGCGGTACAACCAAGCCAAAGCATAAATTCCCGCGATAAAA
>ONJE01000142.1 GCA_900318045.1 uncultured Eubacteriales bacterium | reverse complement strand
ACTCCGTCACACGCATGTTCGACGGCATCATGTACATCCTGGTGGTATGCGTGGGTGCGATTTTTATGATAAAAGGCCGCATCACCGCAGCGGACCTTGTGGCTTACCTGCTGTACGTCACCACGCTGCTGGCGTCCATAAGGCGGCTGGTGGAGTTCACCGAGAACTTCCAGCGGGGCATCACCGGCATCGAGCGCTTCGCCGAGGTCATGGATGTGCCCGCCACAATCACCGACCTGCCCGGAGCGGTGGAACTGAAGGACGTGCGGGGCGAGCTGGAGTTTGACGACGTGTCCTTCGCCTACGCCGATGGCAGTACCGATGTGCTCAGCCACATCTGCCTGCACGTCAATCCCGGTGAGAGCGTGGCGCTGGTGGGGCCCTCCGGCAGCGGGAAGACCACGCTGTGCAACCTTATCCCCCGTTTCTACGAGGTCAAAGGCGGCGTCATCCGCGTGGACGGCACCGACATCCGGCAATACACCCTCAAATCGCTGCGCCGCCAGATTGGCATGGTCCAACAAGACGTGCACCTGTTCTCGGGCACAGTGCTTTCCAACATCGAATACGGCCGCCCCGGAGCCAGCCGGGAGGACGTGATCGAGGCAGCAAAGCTGGCCGGGGCCCACGACTTCATCATGGGGCTTGAAAACGGCTATGACAGCTATGTGGGCGAGCACGGCGTGAAGCTGTCCGGCGGGCAAAAGCAGCGCATCTCCATCGCCCGGGTGTTCCTCAAAAACCCGCCGATACTGATACTGGACGAGGCCACCAGCGCCCTGGACAACGAATCGGAACAGCTGGTGCAGCAGTCGCTGGAAAAGCTGATGAAGGGACGCACCACCTTCACCATCGCCCACCGGCTGACCACCATACGCAATGCCACCACCATACTGGTGCTGACCGACGATGGCATCGTGGAACAGGGCAGCCACGCCGAATTGATAGCGAAACAGGGCGTCTATTACCGTTTGTACAGCATGTACCAGGACAGATAATCAATGGGGGCGGCGGCTATGTGTCGTCATATCAGCCTGTAGCCGCAGCGCCTGCGCCGCTGCCGTATTTCCTGTCATTGCATGGCAGTGAAGCGGAATCGCACGCACTTCCCGCACACGAGATGGTGCTGCGGCTACCGGTGCCACGGCTACAATGTTATCCTATTTCTTCTTCACTGCGATCAGTTGCGGCGGGTGATTGGGCTGGTTCATATAACATTTCAGCAGCGCGTCGAATCGCCGGGGATCCAAATGGCTTGCCCACTTAGTCAGCGCATTCAGCTCCCGCATCCCCTCGTCGTGGCCGGGGTAAACGCAAACCGTCAACAGCCCCTGGGGCTTGAGCATCGACAGCGCCGCCTCCACAGCCCGGAGCGTCGTCTCCGTCCTGGTAGTGACGGCGTGGACGGCCCCCGGCAGCCATCCCAGGTTGAACATCACCGCGTCCACCGGTTCATGGACAAAGTCAGCCATGTTCTGGTGCCCTTCACAGTACAGCGTCGCCCGGCTCGCAAAGCCGTCGGCCTCCAGCAGTGCCCGCGTCCTTTCCACGGCCTCCGGCTGCACGTCGAAAGCGTAGACGCGGCCATAAGTCCCCACCCGCTCACACAGCCAGCGGGTATCCCTGCCGTTGCCCATCGTGGCATCCACGGCCCGGGCGCCCGGAAACAACGCCGTCTCCATCAGTGCCTGCGCCCAGAAACGGGCGGATCGAAAGTCCTGAACCATATATATGCCTCCTGTCACCGCCATTATACAGGAATCAACAGCATTTGAAAAGTGGCAGCCATACAGGGATAACTAAAGGGCACCTCTAAAAACTATCTCGCCGGACGGCGCGATAGTTTTTAGAGGTATCCTGCATGGGCGACGCAATTCGATATCATGCGCGCTTCCCATGCACCGGATGGTGACCCTTCGGCTCGGTTTTTTACGTCGCGGCCCTGTTTGAACCCCACGCACTGCCGAATTATGTCAAATCTTATCACGCCGTTTGTTGAAGTTGCAAGGTATATATGATAAACTGCATGGTGTCGTACATACGGTGTCAGCTGACGTAGCGACGGCGTCTGCGCCGCCATGGCGGCCTGGAGGCCGCAACACATTTGCATCGACCATTTCTCCCCCTGTGCAAAGGAGCCTCCCATGCCAAATGATCTCAGAAACCGTCGTTCGTTGAAGGCCGTAGTGATCGGCGACCGCGCCTTCTACGTCATGGTGCTTTCCATACTGGTCCCCATCATCATACAAAACGCCATCACCAACTTTGTGAACCTGCTGGACAACGTCATGGTGGGTCAGGTGGGCACGGAGCAGATGTCCGGCGTCTCCATCGTGAACCAGCTCATGTTCGTGTTCAATTTGTGCGTGTTTGGCGGCATCTCCGGCGCGGGTATATTCTCCGCCCAGTACTACGGCGCGAACAACCAGGAGGGCGTGCGCCACTGCTTCCGCTACAAGCTGTACCTGAGTGCGGTACTGATCGTGGCCGCCGCGGCCATCTTCCTGACCCGTGGCGAATACCTGATCGGACGGTTCCTGCACGACGAAGCTGACCCGGGGCGCGTGGCCGCCACCCTGGGCTATGGTATGGACTACCTGCGGGTGATGCTTTGGGGCATGCTGCCCTTTGCGCTTACCCAGAGCTACGCCAGCACCCTGCGGGAGTGCGGTGAGACCCGGCTGCCCATGACGGCAGGCATCGTGGCTGTGTTCGTAAACCTGGTGTTCAACTACCTGCTGATCTTCGGCCACCTGGGTTTCCCGAAGCTGGGCGTGCAGGGCGCGGCCGTCGCCACGGTGCTGTCCAGGTTTGTAGAGCTGGCCTTCGTCGTCATCGGCACCCATGCCCATACCGACCGCTATCCCTTTGCCAGGGGCGCTTTCAGCAGCCCCCGGGTACCCGGACCCCTGGCGCGGCGAATCACCGTCAAGGGCATGCCGCTGCTGGTCAATGAATTCCTGTGGTCCTTTGGCATGACCATGCTGGTACAGTGCTATTCCGTGCGTGGGCTGGACGTAGTGGCGGCCATGAACATCTCCAGCACCGTATCAAACCTGTTCTCCGTGGCCATACTTTCGATGGGCGCGGCGACCTCCATCATCGTCGGTCAATCCCTGGGGGCAAGCGACATGGCCGGCGCGAAGGACAGGGCCTGGAAGCTGGTGGCCTTCTCGCTGGGCCTCAGCGCCGCCACGCTGGTGCTGATGCTGGTCATCGCGCCGTTGATTCCCCGGGTATACCAGACCTCCGACGCCGTGCGTCAGCTGGCAACCCGTTTTTTGTGGATCTACGCCTTCTGCCTGCCGCTGGTATCCTTCTGCAACAGCGCCTACTTCATACTCCGATCCGGCGGCAAGACGCTGATCACCTTCCTGTTTGACAGCGGCTACACCTGGCTGATCAGCGTGCCGGTGGCCTGGTGCCTGGTGCACCTGACCAGCCTGCCGGTGACCACCATCTACCTGTTGGTACAGCTGGCCGAGATCATCAAGTGTATCTTTGGGTATGTGCTGCTGCGTCGGGGCGTGTGGATGAACAATATCGTGGCATAAATGATATGAATAATCTCCGACTCCGTGTTCGCTCCGTTCCGTATGACATGTCTTACTGTGTTGTCATTCTGAGCGGAGGCACGGCCGAAGCCGGATAATCTGGATATCTTCCTCTGCGATGCTGCCTCGCAGATATACATGTTGCGCAACGCGATCTGATTGCCGGTTGGTTACTTTCCAAACAGCTGTACCCAGTAGGTAACGCCGCCGGAGATGACAGCGCACACGCCGATGCTGCCGTAGCTGGCACGCAGTATGTTGGCGCGGTGGCCGCTGGACGTCATCCAGGCCGCCATAACCTTATCCGCCGTGCGCTGGCCCATGGCGATGTTCTCGCCGTAGGCGGCGCTGCTGACGGTGCGCCAGGCGCTGCCGTCGGGGCGGGTGTGGCTGAACCTGCGTGTGATCTCGTTCGCCCGAACCCGGGCCGCGCGGTTCAGTTCCGCGCTGACCCGCAGCGCCCTCAGGTTCCTTCTGGATCGCTCGACGTTGACCTGGCGCACGATCTCATCAGCCAGTGCGCCACTGACAGCCATCGACGTTTTGCCGGAAGTCTGGTTTACCGCCTGCGCGAATCCCTGCGCGGAAAACGCAATGCAAAGCGCAAGTATCATCATTGCCAGCATTCTTTTCATGGATTATTACCCTCTTTCTGTCATGGATTTGAAATATATTTCAAAAGTATTTTATATTTAATGCACATTATTGTCAATATTCATTTGTGCAATATCCACAAATTGACAGAAATGGGAGCAAATGGAAGGTGGAAAGGTCATGACAAACGCCGATACCATGCGGGCTGACGCCGCTCTGGCTGCGCGTGGACTCGCGCCAAGCCGGGAGCGGGCCCGGGCGCTGATTGAAGCAGGCCTGGCCACCGTGAACGGCGCGACCATCGACAAGCCTTCGCGGAAGGTATCCGCAGGCGACGTGCTCGCGGTGACCGGGGACACCCACCCCTACGTCAGCCGGGGCGGACTGAAGCTGGAAAAGGCGCTTCAGGTATTCAATGTGGATGCGAATGGCCTTGTATGCGTGGATGTCGGCGCGTCCACCGGGGGCTTCACGGATGTGCTCCTCAGAAACGGCGCAAAGCACGTCTACGCCGTGGACGTGGGCACTGCCCAGCTGCACGAATCCCTTCAGTCCGACCCCCGTGTGACGTGCATGGAGCGGGTCAACGCCCGCGCCCTGAACCGCTCCATGTTCCCGGAAACGCCCACCCTCGCAGTAATGGACGTATCCTTCATCTCCATACGGCTGATATTGCCGGCGCTGTTTGAGCTTCTGGGACCCTGCGGCCGTGTAATCAGCTTGGTGAAGCCCCAGTTCGAGGCCGGACGGCAGCGCGTTGGCAAGGGCGGCATCGTCGCAAAGGCCGCGACCCACCGGGATGTGTTGAAGGAAATCGTTGACTTCATGCCTGGGCTCGGCTGGCAGGTGGCGAAGCTGGATTTCTCCCCCATCGCCGGTGGCGACGGGAACATCGAATTTTTGGCGGATATCAAACCGGCGTCAGATTGTATAGCGCCGGTGGATGTGGTTGCCATTGATGCGGTGGTTCGCAGGGCACATGCCGCAAATCTGTAATCGATATCCAATTGCATCGTTGCGATGACGCCTGAATCGCCATCATCTCCCAAGATGGCCATGACGGCGCAAGCGCCGCATGGGCGCCCCTATACCCGCCATTTCAATTGCCTGTTGTCGGGGCATCAGTTCTACAAATCAGAATTATCGCTCCCTACACCACCACAAACTTTTCCGTATACTCCCGGCCCGCGACGCGCAATCGCGGGTCGTCGTGCAGCAGTGACCATATGTCCGTGGCACGGCACTCCCATTCAAAGCAGGCATCGCCCCGCAGCGAGCCGCCACCGGAGACGATGGGCAGCGTCGCCCTGGCCTTCAGTTCCCTCAGCAATGCCGCCGCGTCCCGGCGCATGCCGATCAGACGCGCGTAAGTCGGCCCTGACACAACTTCCAGCGCCGCCCGGTCGATCCCGATCAAACCATGGGTCAATATCCGGCTCAACCGGGCGCGCGTATAGCGCTTGCACTTCAGTTTGTCCAGCAGTGCCTCCCGCCCTGACGCCTCCCGACACAGGCGATACAACCGGTGCTCCAGCCCCTCGCTCACGTCCGGCAGCACCGCCAGCGCCTCCAGGGACATCTGACGAAGCCGGTAGAGCAGCATGTCATCCATCGGGTGAAGGGCGTCCGGCTTCGCCCAGGAGCGCGCAGCCTCGGGAATGGCAGCCAACGCCTCATCCACAGCGCCCCGGGCGAACGCCCTACGAATGGCGGACGCAGAGGCAAATTCGCCCATCGCCGCATCGTGGTAAACCCCCCGTCGAGGAATCGCCAGTGGCCTGACAGGCGAAGCGCCGGCTTTCAGCGCGCGCATGTATTCCGTGGCCAGCACGGCGTTTGGGTGGTTGAGCGTCTCCGCGGGCACGCCCAGGTAATCGCCCACCGCCTCACCCCAGGCCCGGGCGTGGGAAATCCCGGCGTCTAACTTCCTGGCAATCACGGCGGACACGGCTTCGGGTTCATTCGCTCGCAGTGCTGCAACGTTTTGAAGCAAATCCATGTCGGCAATCTCACTGCCAAAGGACAATACGTCCACGCCCAAGCCTGACAGTATGCCAACGCCGCCCCGGGCAAAGGCGTCCGCCGTGCGCACCGCAAACAGCGCAGGCAGCTCGAACACGGCGTCTGCGCCGCAGGACAATGCCATGCGGGCGCGATCCCACTTTGAAAGGATTGCCGGCTCGCCCCGCTGGGTGAAGTGGCCGACCATGCACGCGATCACGGCGTCGCATCCGGCTTCACGCGTGCGGGCAATGTGCCATGCGTGGCCGTTGTGAAAGGGATTGTACTCGGCAATGATGCCCGCGATCCTCATCTGTGCCATCCCTCCTGCCGGTTTGCCAAGATCCGGTTTTATACTAATCTCAACCTAGAGTGTGTTTCTAAATGCCGGGAGATGCAGTTTCGAGGCCATCAGGTTGCATTTCAAGGCGAAAAACCGCAGGCTTACTGGTTGCAAGTCAAGGT
>ONJE01000250.1 GCA_900318045.1 uncultured Eubacteriales bacterium | reverse complement strand
GCCGCCATTCCTGTTCCCTGTTCTTCGGGCCTGCCGGCCCCATCTCGCTAAAAACGCTCCACTGGAGCGTTTTTCGGGCGCTCGATGTCCCTGTTCCCTCGTCTCCCCGCCAAATCAGAATTTGTATGCGACTGGACAGTTACGATAGTAGTAGAAATGCAAAAGCCCCGGGCAGCTGCCCGGGGCTTTGTGTTGGGAAAAACACTGTCATGCTCAGTTGTTGCCGGCGGTCATCTTGTAGCCGACGCCGCGCACGGTCTCGATCATGTACTGATCATCGCCCAGCTTTTGGCGGATGTGCCGGATATGCACGTCCACGGTGCGGGTCTCGCCATAGAACTCATAGCCCCAGATGTGATCGAGCAGGAAATCCCGGGTCAGCACCTTGCCGGGGGTGGATGCCAGCTGCTTGAGCAATTCGAATTCCTTCAGCGTCAGTTGCAGCTTTTCCCCGTTGCGGAAGGCTTCATAATTTTCGGGATCGATGGTCAGGCTGCCGATCTTGATCAGGCCGGAGCCGCTTCCCGCGGGCGTGGCCCGGCGCAGAAGCGCCTTTACGCGGGCAATCAACTCGCGCACGGAGAAGGGCTTGGTGATGTAATCGTCGGCGCCCAGCTCAAGGCCCAGGATCTTGTCGACCTCGGAATCCTTCGCGGTGAGCATGATGATCGGTATGGAAGCCGTGGTGGGCCCGGCTTTCAGCTGGCGGCATACCTCGGTGCCATCCATGTCCGGCAACATCAGGTCAAGAAGAATCAGGGCGGGGGATTTGCTGACGGCCTGTTCCAATCCCGCGGCGCCGCTGGTTGCCGTAACCGTGTCATATCCGGATGCCTCCAGGTTAAAAGAAAGCAATTCCAATATGTTCTGCTCATCGTCTATGCAGAGCACAAGCGGTTTGTTGGACACGTTGCAGACCTCCTTATCTTGTATTTTTCGACATCCCATAGCTTCCCTTCTATAATACATGATTATGCGAAAAAAAGCAATAACAATAGCGCCCAAAAAGTGAAATTTTGTTGCCTAAATTGGCTGTTACCGGTGTTTTTCACCCGAATGTACTTGACGAGCCGAAGATTATCCTTATAATAGAATACAGCGCAAACTGGATATTGGCAAGCGGCGACGCGGAAAGCGGATGGGGTAGCATAAAATGGTCTCAATGATCCTGAAGATGACGGGCATGACAACCCTGTATACACTGTTGACAGTGTTTCTGTGGATGCGGACGGCCGATAAACCGATGACAGCGCTGCGGAAGATCATCATCGGCGTCATCTTCGGCATCTGCGCGGTGCTGTCCACCCATTTCGGCGTGGATTTCAACCACATGATGGTGAACGTGCGGGATATCGGTCCGCTGTCCGCCGGGCTGTTCTTCGATCCGGTTTCGGGCGTCATCGCAGGCCTGATCGGCGGCATTGAGCGCTACATCGCCGGCACCTACTGGGGCATCGGCAGCTATACCTGCATCGCGTGCAGCGTGTCCACGTGCCTTGCGGGCATCGTGGCGGCGGTGACCCATGTCTTTGTCTTCAAGCGCACCAGGCCCTCCGCCCTCTACGCCTTATTCATGGGCGCGGTGATGGAGGTCTTCCACATGTACGTTGTGCTGATCACCCATCGCAACGACATGGATATGGCTTTCTACGTGGTCAGGACCTGCTCGGTGCCGATGATCGTTTTTACCGCCCTGGGCATGGCCGCCAGCGCCGTCGCGTTGCAGATCCTCTGCAACGAGTGGAAAAACCCCTTCCGGCGCATGAACAGCGAGGATACGCCCGTCTCCCGCAAGTTCCAGTCATGGCTGTTCGCCGTGACGATATTGGTGCTGATCATCAACTCGGTCTTCACCTTCAACCTGCAAACCCAGTCGGCCATACAGACTGCCCACGATACCCTGACCGCCGTGTCGGGGGACATCGCCCAGACCTACGTGGGCATCGAAAGAGCCCGGGAGGGCATCCGCAACCTGTCTGAATCGCTGGTGGAGTCCTCTACCCAGGCCATCGCCGAGGAGATCGACGAAGCGGGCGGCGCGGGAAAGATGGATGAAGCCGCGCTGGATTCCCTGCGGGAGTTATACTACCTGGAGAGCGTCGGCGTGATATCACAGGATGGTAAATTGCTGCACAGCTCGGGGCAATCCCCCCTGTACACCGGAATGCTCAGCGATCTGATCAGCGGCAAGGAGACGTACCAGTCGGCACGTCTGTCCTCCAACCGCGTTGTGGCCGGAGCGTGCTGTATCGATGGGTTTGTGCAGTGCGTCATTGATACGAATATCATCACGGATATGATGAACCAATCGGGCCTCGACGACACACTGTCCCTGTTCCACATAGGCAGCACGGGCAGCTTTGACATCATATCCCCCGCAGGCTTCAGCATCGCCGGCGCCCACCGCAATAAGATTCTCCCGGAATGGAATATCGTAACTGAGAAGCTGAAGGCAGGGACCACCTTCTTCACGGAGAATATGTTCGGGGTCGATTGCACCTGCCGGGTGGAGAAGTTTGAGGACGGCAGTATGCTGTTGACGATGCTGCCGGTCAAGGAGGTATACAGCAACCGCGACATGCAGACCTATGAGTCCGCCATGGCGGATGTGATTCTGTTCGCGGTGATCTACCTGCTGATCTCAATGCTGGTGCAGAGCATCGTGGTGGATAACATCCAGCTGGTGAACCAATCCCTGGACAAGATCACCGCAGGCGACCTGGATGAGGTTGTGAACGTGCGCAATGCTTCGGAGTTCGCGGCGCTGTCCGACGGCATCAATCATACCGTCACCGCACTGAAGGGCTACATCGAGGCGGCGAAGAAGCGCATTGAGCAGGAGCTGGAATTCGCCCGCAGCATCCAGGATGCCGCCCTGCCCAAGAATTTCAAGTATCCCCGGACGGACTTCGAGCTCTATGCGATGATGGACCCCGCCAAGGAAGTGGGCGGCGATTTCTACGATTTCTACTTTGTCGACAACGATCACATGGGTTTGGTTATCGCCGATGTATCGGGCAAGGGCATTCCCGCAGCGCTGTTCATGATGCGGGCCAAGACGGCCATTCGCAGCCTGGCGGAGTCGGGCCGGGCGCCCTCGGAGATACTTTTCCGGGCCAACAATACGCTTTGCGACGGCAACGACGCCGAGATGTTCGTCACGGTCTGGATCGGCATCATCGACCTGGGAACCGGCGACATGCGCTGCGCCAATGCCGGCCACGAATACCCGGTGCTGTTGCGCGCCGGCGGCGAATATGAGCTGTTCAAGGACAAGCACGGGGTTGCCCTGGGCGCAATGGAGAACATGCGCTTCAGCGAGTACGAGCTCAAGCTCAATCCCGGCGACCGGCTGTTTGTGTACACCGACGGCATCCCCGAGGCCATCGATCTCGATGAGCAGCAGTATGGTACGGACCGCTTGACGGCCAAGCTGAACACGCTGCGAGACGCCACCATGGCCCAGACCCTGCCCGCCGTGCGCGAAGACGTGGCCAGTTTTGCCGGTAAAGCGGAACAGTTTGACGATATCACCATGCTGGGCTTCGCCTATTATGGTGAGGAGGGGAGGCAAGCGCCGTGAAGGAATGGACCTTTGAGGCCAACATCGACCGCATTTCCTGGCTGACCGATCAGGTCAACGAGGAGCTGGAGAAGCTGAATTGTCCAATGAAGGTGCAGATGCAAATCGACGTGGCCATCGATGAACTGTTGGCCAACATCGCCAGCTATGCCTACGACCTGGACGCGGGGGAGACCACGGTGCGATTCGACTTTGACGCCGACACACGCACGGTATCCCTCACCTTCATCGACAGTGGCGTGCCCTACGATCCCCTGGCCAAGCCTGACCCGGACGTCACCCTCAGCGTCGAGGAGCGAGAGGTGGGCGGCCTGGGCATATTCCTGGTCAAGAAGACCATGGACGACATGACCTATGTTCGCCGGGACGGTCGCAATGAGCTGACCATCCGCAAGCGGATTTAGATATATAGATGAAACATCCAACAATCCAACCGGCTATAAGCCATATGACAGGAGGTAATATCCAATGACCATCGAAAAGAAGCAGAACGGCAGCTCCCTGACCATCGCCGTGCAGGGCCGTCTCGACACCACCACCGCCCCCGACCTCGCCACCAACCTCGTGCCCGCGCTGGCGGCGCTCACGCGGAAGCGCGACCGCCAGTTCGGGAACGGCCGGTTTGTGCGCAACCTCTTCGAGAAGTCGATCGAGCGC
>ONJE01000282.1 GCA_900318045.1 uncultured Eubacteriales bacterium | reverse complement strand
TCGTCGGTCAACGTGCCCCGGCACGCCTCCCTCCTCCGCCTTGCACTGACGAATTCATTCGGCGCATTCTGTACGAATAATTTATGCACAGTCCCTAACCGCCTGTGTTACTGCTCAGCGTACACTCCCTCAGTCACGCTTCGCGTACCAGCTCCCTCAGGGAGGGAGCCTTTTGGTGTGAGAATGCGCCTTACAGGCTCCCGTTCGGGCCCCCTCCCTGAGGGGGCTGGCTGGCCGTCAGGCCAGACTGAGGGAGTTTATCAGGGGGACGATGAGCTGTAACCCGCCTGTGACATTCCGAAGTAAAATTGCAACGCCCTGTGGTTGACAATGTCCGGTCCTTGTTGTATAATAGCTATGGTCCGAATAAGCAGGCACTGCGTAGGTTCGCGCAGTGTCGATTCTTATTCGGCTAAATTCATGTGTCGGAAAAGGACCATCACCCAGGAGGTTTCACCATGGCAGACACCCGTATACTCACATTTACAGATAAGAAGAAGCTGGAGGAACAGCTGGCTCAGTTGAACGAGGAGAAGAAGCGCGTTGCCGAGGAGATCCAGGTCGCCCGCGGCTTTGGCGATCTCAGCGAGAACGCCGAGTACGACGCCGCCAAGGCCAAGGAGGCCGAGGTCTATGGCAACATCGCCCGCATCGAGGCCGAGCTGCGCACCGCCACCTTCGTGGACGATTCCTCCGCCGATTCCAATACCGCCGCGCTGGGCACCGTGGTGCGCGTGCTGGACATGGAATACGACGAGGAGGACGAATACACCCTCGTGGGCTTTACCGAGGCCGACCCGGCAAAGCTGTTTATCTCCAACGAATCCCCCATCGGCATTGCGCTGATCGGCAAGGGCGAACCCGGCAAGAGCGATTACGTGGCTCCGGCGAAGGTTGGCGACATCGTGGAAGCCGACACCCCCGGCGGTATTGTCAAGCTGAAGGTGCTCTCCATCCGCAAGCGCTGATATATAACCACCTACATCCACCGAGAGGAGAACGAAAAAATGGCCCAGACCTACCAGGCGCCGTCAAGCTTCACCGAACAGGACACCATTCGCTTGGGCAAGCTGAACGCACTGATCGAGCAGGGCAGGAACCCCTACGAAATCACCACCTATGACCGCACCCACACCTCCGGCATCATTCGTGACCAGTTCGACGCGCTGGAGGGCAAGGCTGTTCGCATCGCGGGCCGCATACTCGGCAAGCATATCATGGGAAAGGCCAGCTTCGCCCGCATCCAGGACCCGGACGGCACCATGCAGATCTACGTCAAGCGCGATGACGTGGGCGAGGAAGCCTACAAGGACTTCAAGCAGCTGGACATCGGCGACATCATCGGCGTCGAGGGCACAGTGTTCAAGACGAAGACCGGCGAAATCTCCGTACACGCCTCGAAGCTGACGCTGCTGACCAAGAGTCTGCACCCACTGCCGGAGAAGTTCCACGGTCTGACCGATACCGACACCCGCTACCGCCAGCGCTATGTCGATCTGATCGTGAACCCCGAGGTAAAGGACACCTTCATCAAGCGCAGCCTGATTTTGCGGGAACTGCGTGCGTTCCTGGACGGCCGGGGTTACCTGGAGGTGGACACCCCCATACTGACCCCCTTTGAGATCGGCGCGGCGGCCAAGCCCTTCTACACCCACCACAATACCCTGGATATGGACATGGTGCTGCGCATCGAGACGGAGCTGTACCTGAAGCGCCTGATCGTGGGCGGTCTGGACCGCGTCTACGAGGTGGGCCGCATCTTCCGCAACGAGGGCATGGACACCAAGCACAACCCGGAGTTCACCACCATCGAGCTTTATGAAGCCTACACCGACTTCCACGGCATGATGGACCTGGTGGAGGACATGATGAAGACCGTGACCCAAAAGGTCTGCGGGTCCCTTGTGATCGCCTATCAGGGCAACGACATCGACATTGGCCACTGGGAGCGGCTGACCATGGTGGAGGCCGTGAAGAAGTACAGCGGCGTGGACTTCGCCGACTGGAAGACGGACGAGGACGCCATCGCCTGCGCCAAAGCCCACCACGTGGAGCTGCCCGAGATCCCCACGAAGGGCGCGATCCTGGCGGAGTTCTTTGATGCTTACGTGGAGGACAAGCTGATCCAGCCCACCTTCATCTACGACTACCCGGTGGAGATCAGCCCCCTGGCCAAGCGCAAGCTCGACGACCCGATGTTCACCGAGCGCTTCGAGTACTTCATCAACGCCACCGAGTTCGGCAACGCCTTCTCCGAGCTGAACGACCCGCTGGACCAGCGCGCCCGCTTTGAAAAGCAGGTGGCAGAGCGTCAGAGCCTTGACCCCAACCGCGGCGCCCAGGTGGATTACGACTACGTCAACGCTTTGGAATACGGCATGCCCCCCACCGGCGGCCTCGGCTTCGGCGTGGACCGGCTGGTTATGCTGCTCACGGGCAGCGATTCCATCCGGGACGTGCTGCTGTTCCCCACGATGAAGCCCATCGAATGATAATCCTTGGAACAAAACCCGCAGGAAATACATTCCCCGCGGGTTTTGTTTTTTGTGTTTATTATTGTATTTGAAACGTTTGTATGTTACAATAGCATTGCGACGCAGGCATGCTGCACAGTACCGACCTGTCTCGCGCCATCTTCATCATAAGGAGGAAACCCCCATGAAGAACCGCATGTTTGCGCTGCTGGTGGCCGTCGCCATGCTGCTGGCCCTGTACCCCGCAGCCCTGGCCGAAGAGGTCACCGGCACCGGCACCGCCAAGGGCTTTGGCGGCGACGTCACCGTGACCATCACGCTGAAGGACGGCGTCATCACCAAGGTCGAGGCCGTTGGCGACGACGAGACGGACGGCATTGGCAAGAACATCATCGCCGAGTGGCCTGCGGCCTTCGCCGAATACGACGGCATCGTTGACACCTATACCGGCGCGACCTTCGCGTCCATCACCCGCGCCGCGTTCATCGAAGCCGCGCTGGCTGCGCTGGCCGACGCAGGCGTCAACCCCGAGGACTTCATGCGCGAGTACGTTGCGGCCGAAGCCGAGGACATGACCCTCGACACCGACGTGCTGATCATCGGCGCGGGCGGCGCGGGCATGACCGCCGCCATCACCGCCGCCGACGCCGGCATGAAGGTGGTCGTGCTGGAGAGCCAGCCCGCCGTGGGCGGCAACTCCGTCAAGTCCACCGGCGGCATGAACGCCGCCAAGACCGTCTACCAGGACAACAACGAGTTCGGCGAGGAAGCCGGCGTCGAGAAGACCCTGGCTGCCGCCAAGGAGAATTGGGCAGACAACGAAACCATCACCGCCCTGGCTGCCACGGTACAGGAGCAGTGGGACGCCTACAAGGCCGATCCCAAGGGCTACTTTGACTCCACCGAGCTGTTCGCGTTGGACACCATGATCGGCGGCAAAGGCATCAACGATCCCGAGCTGGTCAACACCCTGGTGAACAACACAGCCGACGCCATCGACTGGCTTGCCACACAGGACATCAAGCTGACCGACGTGGCCTCCTTTGGCGGCGCGTCCGTCAAGCGCATCCATCGCCCCCTGAATGAAGAGGGCAAGGTCGTCTCCGTGGGCGCTGCGCCTTTGAGCTGACCACCGACAAAGACGGCGCATGCAACGGCGTAATTGCCACCGGCAAGAGCGGCAACACCGTCACCGTGACCGCCAAGGCCGTGGTGCTGACGACGGGCGGCTTTGGCGCGAACCTGGATATGGTTGAGGAATACAAACCCGAGCTGAAGGGCTTCATGACCACCAACGCCGCCGGCATCCAGGGCCAGGGCATACTGATGGCCTGGGAACTGGGTGCGGCCACCGTAGACATGGATCAGATCCAGATCCATCCCACCGTGCAGTATGACACCGCCTCCCTGATCACTGAAGGGCTGCGCGGCGACGGCGCAATCCTGGTGAACAAGAATGGCGAGCGCTTCATTGACGAGGTGGGCACCCGCGACGTGGTCTCCGCCGCCGAAATCGCCCAGCCCGACTCCTTCAGCTGGCTGGTCGTCGACCAGAAGATGGTGGACGCCTCCTCCGTCATTCAGGGCTATATCAACCGGGGCCTTATGCTCTCCGGCGAAACCTATGAGGACCTGGCCAAGGCGCTGGATATCCCCGCTGACGCCTTCGCCAAGACCATGGAGACCTGGAACGGCTATGTGGCCGAGAAGAACGACCCGGACTTCGGCCGTACCTCCTTCGCCCAGCCCCTGGACACCGCTCCCTTCTACGCAGTGAAGGTGACCGCGGGTATCCATCACACCATGGGCGGCCTGAAGATCGACCCCGAGACCCACGTCATCAACGAGTCCGGCAAGATCATCCCCGGCTTGTTCGCTGCGGGCGAGGTCACCGGAGGCGTCCACGGCGGCAACCGCCTGGGCGGCAATGCCGTGGCCGATTTCGTGGTGTTCGGTCGCATCGCGGGTGCACAGGCTGCCGCCTACGCGGAACAGGCTGCCACCGAGCTGGCGCCCGC
>ONJE01000021.1 GCA_900318045.1 uncultured Eubacteriales bacterium | reverse complement strand
AAGGCCCGCAGGCTTGCTGGCGGCAAGTCAAGGGACTTCAACGCCGGTATGGCGGAAAAGTCGCCGCAGGATTGTATAGGTTTAGGTTGAGATTAGTATAAAGATCCTTCGTTCCGCTCAGGATGACACGCTGCGGTTCGTTGTCATCCTGAGCGAAGCGAAGGATCTTTTGTATTCGGCAAATGGTCACAGATGTACCCGCATCCTTGCGATATAATCCTCGTCGATCACGCTGTAGCGGTCCTCGGGGGGATACAGCGCGCCGCCGAAGAAGATATCCCGGTTGTTCGCGGTGGAGGTGTCCATCACGTCCCGAAAGCGGGCCACGTGGACCTGGTCGCACCCGGTGGCTTCTATGATTTTATCCACATTCTTCAGGTTCACCCCGGCGCCGGGCATGATCTGTATCGCGCCCTGGGCGAAGTCCATCATCTGCCGAATGACGTCTACGCCGTAGAACACGTCCGGCGCCAGCCCGCTGGTCAGCACCCGGTCGATGCCGATGTCGATCAGCTGGCCCAACAGCTTTCGCCAGTCGGAGCACACGTCGATGGCCCGGTGGAACACCTTGGTCCTGTCCCCGGCGATGCGGGCCAATTCCCGCGTGCGCTTCACGTCCAGGTTGCCTTCGGCGTCCAGGAAGCCGAACACCAGGCCGTCGCTGCCGTGCGCAAGCAGCTGTTCGGCGTCGGCCAGGGCGGTGGCGTACTCGGCGTCGGTGTAGCAAAAGCCCGCCTGCCGCGGGCGTACCATGGTCATGATGGGCAACTTCGACAGCTTCTTGGCGGCGATCAGTGCGCCGATGGAGGGGGTCAGCCCGCCGAGCATCAGGCAGGCATTCAGTTCCACCCGGTCCGCGCCGCCCCGCTGGGCTTCCAGCACGTCGTCCACGCTGCCGCAGCACACCTCAAGGGTGTATCGGTTCATAGAGATTGCTCCCTTGCTGTTTACTGCAAATCCTATTTGCTGAAATCCCCATAAATCTCCCGATAGTGGGAGGGGGTGCAATTCCTGGCGCTGCGGAACACCCGATTGAAGGTGGCCACGCTGCCGAACCCGGCGCTGATGGCAATCTCCTGTATGGGCTGGCGGGTATGGATCAGCAGGTTTTCAGCCATGGCCACCCGCTTGTTGCGCAGGTATTCCGAGAAGGACTGGCCCAGCTGCTGCTTGAACATCCGCGAGAAATAGCACCGGGAGAAGCCGGTAAAGGCGCTGACATCGCCCAGGGTGATGTCCCGCATGTAGTTCTGGTCGATGTACAGCCGTGCGCTGTCCACGATCTCCGGGTCGATGCGCTGGGTGCGCTCGTCGTAGCTGCTCAGCTCCCGGGCCATGTTGAACTGGCCCAGGCACACGTACATTTGCAGCAGGTAGGAGTAGCACATGGAATTCCACAGGAATTCCCGCCGCTCGTAACAGTTCACCACCTGCATCAGCAGCGATCGCACCGTGTTTTGCAGCTCCGGCTGGCCGGTGAGGTAGATGGGAGTCTTGAGCATCTCCTCCACCAGCTGCATGTCCCGCATACTGAACAGGTTGTCCGGCTCGAACAGCAGCAGGTAGCGGGCGCTGCCCTCGGCCATGGTCAGCCCGTGGATCCAGTTCGGTGGCACGATCAGTACCTCGTCCGACTGCACGCTGTAGGTCTTGTCCTCCACGGTATAGATCACCTCGCCCCGCAGCGGCATGATAATCTCTACCGCGCTGTGGCAGTGGGCCTCATAGGTCCACGGGGTCTGGGAGTACCATGCCCGTATCGATGAATGGTCGATATAGGTGACATATTCCTGCTTGCCCTTGAGTATGCGGAACCCATCAGGGAACTTGCATCGGGTCATCACGTCCGCCTGAGCCTTGTTTTCCATACCCAAACCTCCGAATGTAAGACATCTCTCTAATTATCCATTATAACACAAAAATAACGTCAATTCAATGGTTTGGGAAAAAAAAGCGCGTCACCGAACGGTGATTTCGCGCTTCATGCCATGGACGTAATACTGTATCACGATGCGCCGGGGGGCGTCCGCGGCGGCGGTGGTGACCAGCTTCAGGTTGATGGTGGCGCTGTCCCGGGGGGCGACGTCGCTGCCCTCGCCGGTGATGGCATATACTGCGATGTCCCCAGGCACGCCCTCCACGGTGATGTGCAGCCACTCCGCCGGGAACAGCCCCCGGTTGGTGAGCGTCACGTTGATGTCAATCAACGTGTAGGGGGAGGGGTCCTCTGACAGCGCGCTGCCACCCAGCACCTGGGGCGCCGCGCCACCCGTCACCAGCGACCGGATGGCCCCGAAGGCCTCCGGATAGTCCGCCGCCCGGGCCGATTGCACCGCTACCTCGCTGCGCAGCGTGCCCCCCAGGTAAAACCATCCGGCGAACCCCAGCAGCAGCGCCAGCACAATGGCCAGCAATATGGTGAGCTTGCGCATAATCCGCCTCCGCTAAAACGTCGGGCACAAAAAATCAATGCTATGGGTTATTATATTGCCTTTTCCGCCAGCTGCATCCTGCAAATTCCTTGACTTACCGCCAGTAAGCCTGCGAAATTTGCAGGCGCATCTGACGAAAAATTCACTCGCCAATCGGCCACCTTTATTATGCGGTATTTCCTTAAGGATATACCGCACAATACGGCAGTACGCGGATGGCTGAAATCTCGCGCAACGCTGAATGGTAACACCCGATAAGCGATTACCCTGCTTCCTGTCCGATTCGGCGTTGACAAACGGATGCCCGACCTATATAATGGTATAGACGTGACAGTGCCCCGCTTGCGCGGGGATAATAGGGAACCGGGTTGAAATCCCGGGCGATCCGGTCACTGTGAGCGGGGAGCGGGCCGCAAACGCCATTGCATATGAAATGTGAGAAGGCGCGGTCAGGCTGTGATCCGCGAGCCAGGAAACCTGCTGTCGCACAAGGCAAGCGCTTCCGATGAAGGCGGCTTGGCCCTCGGCAACGCGCCGATTGGCATTGCCATGCCCGCCTCCCTGTGGAGGCGGGCATGTTTATGCGTTTCGCGCTATTACAGAGATACAGCGCAGTGGTCGAAGACCACTGCGCTGTATAAGACGGACAGTTGGAGGGTATTATGCCAAACCAGGCTGAACAGGGAACCCACAGCGCCTTTCTCAGCGAAAATCTGCGCCGCAGGGCGCGCTATCAGCTGGTGTTTATACTGCTGGTGGCGGCGCTGGTGGTGATCACGGTGCTGAACATCAACACCGGCAGCGTGGCCATACCGGTGGGGGAGATCTTTCGCATACTGCTGGGCCAGGCGAAGGATTCGGCCCAATACAGCATCATCTGGAAGATCCGCCTGCCCCGGATACTGATGGCGGCGCTGTTGGGCGGCGGGCTGTCGCTGTCAGGCTTCCTGCTGCAAACCTTCTTCGGCAACCCTATCGCCGGACCTTTTGTGCTGGGCATCTCCTCCGGGGCGAAGATGGTGGTGGCGCTGACGATGATCTATGCCCTGCACTTCTTCAGCCATGTCTCCTCCTGGGCGCTGATCGTGGCGGCCTTTGCGGGTTCGCTGATGTCGGTGGGCCTCATATTGCTGCTGTCCCGGCGACTCAAGCACATGGCGATACTGCTGGTGGCGGGCATCATGATCGGCTACATCTGCTCTGCGGTGACGGATTTCGTGGTCACCTTTGCCGAGGACGCAGACATCATCAACCTGCGGGGCTGGAGCCTGGGCAGCTTTTCCGGCATGAGTTGGGACAACGTGGCCGTAGCCGCGGCGGTGGTGGGCATCACGTCGGCGGTGACCTTCACCATGGCCAAGCCCATCGGGGCCTACCAGCTGGGAGAGGCCTATGCCCAGAGCATGGGCGTGAACATCAGGGCCTTCCGGGTGGCGCTGATCGTGGTTTCCAGCCTGCTCTCCGCCACGGTGACGGCCTTCGCGGGGCCAATCTCCTTCGTGGGCATCGCCGTACCCCACCTGGTGAAGCGGGCGCTGAACACGTCGAAGCCACTGATCGTCATACCGGCGGTGTTCCTGGGCGGCGCGGTGTTCTGCATGGGCTGCGACCTGATCGCCCGCATCGCCTTCGCGCCCACCGAATTGAACATCAGCACCGTGACCAGCGTGTTTGGCGCGCCGGTGGTGATTGCCATGATGCTGCGGCGGCAAGGGGGTAAGGCGGCATGAGTGACTTCTATTTTTCGACCCAACAGCTGACCGTCGGCTACGACGGGGTGCCGCTGATCCGTGATATCACCATCGACATCGCGAAGGGCGAGATCGTCACGCTGATCGGACCCAACGGCTCGGGCAAGTCTACCATACTCAAGAGCATCACGCGACAGCTGAAGCTGATTGGCGGCAGGGTGTTCATCGCGTCGGAAGAGCTGCGCAAGCTGTCCTACAAGGATCTGTCCACAAGGATGGCCGTGGTGCTGACCGAGCGGATGAAGCCGGAGCTGATGACCTGCCGGGACATCGTGGCCACGGGCCGCTACCCCTATACCGGGCGGCTGGGCATACTGTCGGCCGAGGACGAGTCGAAGGTGGAGGAGGCCATGGCCGCTGTCCATGCCCTCGATCTTCGCAACCGGGATTTCAACGCCATCAGCGATGGCCAGCGCCAGCGGGTGCTGCTGGCGAGGGCCATCTGCCAGGAGCCGGAGATCATCATACTGGACGAGCCGACCTCATTCCTGGATATCCGGCATAAATTGCAGCTGCTGAGCATACTGCGGGGCATGGCCAAGCAGAAGGGTATCACCGTCATTATGTCGCTGCACGAGATCGACCTGGCACAGAAAATCTCCGACAAGATCATCTGCGTAAAGGGCGACCACATCGCCCGTGCCGGGGAGCCGGACAAGGTGTTCGACGAGGATACCATCCGCGACCTGTACGAAATCGACCAGGGCACCTTCGACCCGGTGTTCGGCAGCATCGAGCTGCCCCGGCCCGTGGGCGAACCCCAGGTGCTGGTGCTGTCTGCCTGCGGCACGGGCATTCCGGTGTTCCGCAGGCTGCAAAAGCAGGGCGTGCCCTTCGTGGCAGGCATACTGTACACGAACGACATCGACTACCGCCTGGCCCGGGTACTGGCCATGGAGGTCATCGGGGAAAGACCCTTCATGCCCATCACTGACGCTGCCTTTAACCGTGCCCTATACTGGCTCGACCGCTGCCCCCGGGTGATCAACGCCGGGGTGGAGATCGGGGAAACCAATAAGCGGGTGGCGGAGCTGATCGAGCTTCCGGGCGCTCGAACCCACTAAGCCTGCGGAAAATCGCCTTGAAATGCAGGCAAATCCACTCGAAATTGCATCTCCCTGCATTTAGAAACACACTCTAAATCAGGGGGGAGATCAACGCAGGTATCATGGCGAACGCATGAATTATAAATCCTATGCAGAAATGTGAACAAACCTTCTCGCAGGGGCGGCGTTGGGGAGCCCGTCCTGTACAAAACACGTGGCTTTGCCGGCAAAGTGACGGCTTTGGAGCCGCCGCTGCAGTCGATGCGTTCGAATGGATTGAACAGATACAAGTGTGCAAGGATTTGGTAAGTTAATGAATCGATTGAAACCTTTACGGGTTTCATTGACGCAAAGGATCCGTATACAAACGGACATTCCAAGCGCGTCGCAAGCTATACAAGGCTGATCGCGGAGCAGTTTGGTTATGAAGGAGAGGCGCTTGATCGCATCTATTACGTGGCCCTCCTTCACGACTGTGGGAAGATCGGTGTGCCGGACAGCATTCTCAGGAAGCCGGGTAAGCTGACGGATGAGGAATTTGAAATCATCAAGTCCCATACGGTCCGCGGCGGCGAGATATTGAGCGCCTTCAAGAGCCTGGAAAACGTAGGGGAGGGCGCCCTCTATCATCACGAAAGATATGACGGAAAGGGTTATCCGGAAGGAAAGTCGGGTGATGACATTCCTTTTATCGCCCGAATGATTTGTGTGGCCGATTCATTTGACGCAATGAATTCGAGCCGCGTTTACAGGAAAAAGCTGACCGGCGATCGCATAGTCAGCGAGATTGAAAACAATAAAGGGAAACAGTTTGATCCCAAAATCGCCGATGTCATGCTCAGGCTGATAAGCGAGGGCCGTATTATTATCGAGGATAAGGATGATTGAGGGCGCCGTCATTACGCGCCTTCAATCTTAATAATACGGTATTTCCTTTGGATACATACTCTGTCAAACAGGGATCTGCATCAGCGCGCTGAATGCCCGTACACCGGATTGAATCAGCGCATCGTCAAATTCATATTCCTCGGTATGCAGCCCCGGGCAAGTTTCGCCGGCGCCGATGCCGAAGTAGACGCCTGGCACTTTCTTCAGCAGCCAGCCGAAGTCCTCGGACCAGCGCATGGGCTCGTCCAGCAGTTTTACGGGGAGTCCGGCGGCGTTGAACCGCGCCATGGCATCATCAAAGCGGTCATTGTCGTTTGTGGTGTCGGGGAAGGCGTCGCGGATCTCGAAATCACATTTCAGGCCTGCCCTGCGGCAGCCCTCCAGTGCGCGGGCTTCGATTTTTTGGATCAGGGCGTCGATATCGGCCTTGCGGTGGCCGCGGAGGGTTTGGCACAGCCGTCCCTCATGGGCGGAGATGCCGAAGTCCTCGCCGCCGGCATTCAGGCCGATCAGCGTCCGCATCAGCAGGCGGTCGTCGCCGTGCAGGATTTCGTCGATCATGTCGGGTGTGTCAAGGGCCAGGCGGCTCAGCAGTCCGATGGGATTGGCGCCGTCGCAGGGGTAAGCGGCGTGGGCGGGTCTGCCTGTCAGATGGACGATGTGGCCGCAGGAAGCGCAGGCAAAGCAGCCCCGGCGCATCAGCAACACGCCCTTCGAGTGGCCGGGAATGTTGTGCAGGGCGTAGATGGTCTGCAGCAAGCCCAGTCCGGGCCAGGTATCCACGACTCGCTTCGCGCCCTCGCCGGTCTCCTCCGCCGACTGAAAGATCAGGTGGACGTTGCGCCCGGTGCGCCGTCCCTCCAGCAGCAGGGCCAGAGCGCAGAGCATGGCGCTGTGGCCGTCGTGGCCGCAGCCGTGACGCGCCTCGTTGTCTTCACAAGGCAGCGCGTCCATGTCCGCCCGGAAGCCGACAGAGGGCAGGCTGTCGTCCTCCTGGTGAGTCGCCAGCAGCCAGCCGCCCATGTCCCGCAACTCCAGGGAGGTATGCTCATGGAGAAATGCCCTGATGGCTGCCATTGTTCGCGCTTCCTGCCCCGACCGTTCGGGACATTCGTGCAGCACCCGCCGCAGCGATATGACCTTCTCCAGCTGGTTTGCGTTCAGCATGTCGATATCCTCCGCATTTGCATGATGCTTCATTCTACCACAACGGAGGATAAATGTAAAAGGGTCTCCACGACGCAGGAATGCGGCGGCCCGGAGACCGCCGCTATATGATCGATGTGTGCTATTGTCGGTCTTCGCCGAGCGCTTCCGCAAAATCCTTCAGCTTTTCCAGCGAATCCACGGACCTGCCCTTGGGCGCGATGCGATCCCGTACCTCCATCGGCAGCCCTTCAAAGAAGTGCAGCGCCTCCTCGTCGTGCTTTAGCAGCTCCGCCAGACCGGAATATTTCGGAAAACCCATAAAAAATCACCTCGCGGTTAGAGTGTGTTTCCAAATTGCATCTTACTGCATTTAGAAACACGCTATAGTATACCGCGAGGGTGGGGAAGGTATGCAAAATCAGAAATCACCGTCCCGCCTTCAGTACGCCCTGGCTGTAACGGGTGTTCAGAAGTTCCTTGATGCGATCCATGCACAACTGCATATCGGCCCGGGCGAGGTCGGTGGACACATTGTTCTGATAGGCCGCCTCGTAAGCGGTAAAGGCGTTGGTCAGGCTTTCAAGGTCGGCTTCGTTCAGCACTGCGTAGCGCGACCCGTAGACCTCCCCCAACAGGTTGTTCAGCGTGATCGACGCAATGTAATAGCTGCGCATTTGAGGCAGTATGGCGTTGCGTACGTCGATGTTGGGCACCGCAGTGGAATCGAAGGTCTGCATCAGAATGAACAGGTTGTCATACAGGGCTGCCCCGGTCTTATTCCGTGCGGCTGTATATTCACGTTGTATATTCGCGCGTATACCGATGGATATGCACAGGGCGATGATCAGCGCGAGAATCGCGGCAAGGGCGACAATGACGATCACCTTCTTACGGGCATCCAGCCCTGAAAAACCGCGTATTTCTGACTTCAGGCTCTCCATGAAAACAACCCTCCCAGCATTTGGTTATGCTATAGTATATGCGCCGTGTGCAGTGTATATGCATTGAATATGGAATTAATATACGACATAATCCCCGTGTAATCCTGCGCTTTATTGTGAAAACAAATGAATATATACAACGAATATACATCAGTATGCTTCACAATTTATGCGCTCTGTCACAATGCGTTCCCTGGATAGTCCGATTCCCGCCATAAATATGACATCGCAGCTCGGCGCCCTGATGATTCGAACCCCCTCCGCCTCGCTCTGCAAGGCACCTCCCCTTGGCACAAGCGCGGGAGCAGGGGAGGCTGTCTGCCGGCAATTGGATTCCAAGAGCCCCCTGTCGGGCACCTCTAAAAAACGCTCATCACCGTCGGGCGGCTGAATTTCAGCCATCTTCGACTTGCAAAAACCTTGACTGCCCGTCAGGCAGCCTGCGTCTTTTGCAAGTCAAACCTGACTAAAACTCATCTCGCCGGACGGCGCGATAGTTTTTAGAGGTACCCTGTCGGGGGAGATGTCCCCGCTGAAGGCGGGGCCGGAGGGGTTCCACGGCGTCAATGCTGGGCTCTAACGATATGATGATAAGATAAAATGAAGAATGTGACATAACGCTGGACATCCACATTGATTTATGATATTATGATATCCGGTTAAATAACCGAATCATATCTTTTAGGAGGAAGACACATGAAGAAGCTGCTTTGCGCGCTGCTGGTTGCGGCGATGGTTCTGACCATGGTCGTGGCCGCTTCCGCCGAGACCGAGTCCAAGGGTTACAAAATCGCCGTCGTGACGGGCACCATGTCCCAGGCCATCGACGAACGCGCCGCCGCCATGATGCTGGAGAGCAAGTATGGCGACATGATCACCACCGACGTCTATCCCGACAACTTCGTCGAGGAGAAGGAGACCGTCATCCAGAAGATCGTGCAGTACGCTGACGATCCCGCTGTCAAGGCCATCGTGGTGGCCCAGGCCGTGCCCGGTACCGCCGAGGCCTTCCGCCAGGTCAAGGAACGCCGCGACGACATCATCTGCCTCGCCGGCGAGAGCCAGGAGGATCCTTCCCTGATCAGCGACGCGGCCGACGTGGTTCTGATGAACGACTTCGTGGCCCGCGGCTACCTGATCATCAAGACCGCCAAGGAGCTGGGCTGCGATACCTTCGTGCACATCTCCTTCCCCCGTCACCTGGGCATCGAGTCCCTGGCCCGTCGTCTGGCTGTCATGAAGGAAGCGGGCAAGGAGCTGGGCGTGACCATCGTCGAGGAGACCGCCGCCGACCCCATGAGCGACGTGCAGATCACCGGCGCGCAGCAGCAGATCCTGGAGAAGGCGCCTGAATGGATCGAGAAGTACGGCCAGAATTCCGCCTACTTCTGCACCAACGACGCCCACACTGCTCCGCTGATCAAGCAGCTGCTGGAGTACGGCGGATACTTCATCGAGGCCGACCTGCCCTCCCCGCTGATGGGCTATCCGGACGCCCTGGGCGTTGAGTTCAAGGACGAGGACATGACCAACTACGAGTTCCTGCTTAAGTCCGTTGAGGATGCCATCGTGGAAAAGGGCGGCGCGGGCCGCTTCGGCACCTGGGCCTACTCCTACCTGTTCTCCCTGGTGGCCGGCCTGACCGAGCACGCCATGAACGTGATCGACGGCAACAGCGAGCTGACCGAGATCGACGACATCGCCGACGCGCTGGCCGTGTACAGCCCCGGCGCCGAGTGGAACGGCTCCTACTACACCGATGCCAACACCGGCGTCAAGACCGAGAACTACATGCTGATCTATCAGGACACCTACATCATGGGCGATCCCGGCCACTACATGGGTAACGCCGAGGTTGAGGTTCCCGAGAAGTACTTCACCGTGAAGTGATTCAAACCGACCCATACAAGGGGGAGGATTACTCCTCCCCCTTGTTTTGAATCAGCTTATGAAACAGATCGCGCTTTTGTAGGAGCGGCGATGCGCCGTCCGCCGGGCACGAGGGTTTCGTCGCACTGGGCGGGCGGCGCATCGCCGCCCCTGCACAGGGGGTTGCGTCTGCGCCGGACAGGGCAGGCGCAAGTTCAATAATAAGGAATAGGGTAGATAATCATGAGCAATCAGGCACCCTTGCTTGAACTGAGAAATATCAAGAAGGACTTCTTTGGCAACCAGGTCCTGGAGGACATCAACCTGACCCTCGACGAGGGCGAGGTGTTGGGCCTGGTGGGCGAGAACGGCGCGGGCAAATCCACGCTGATGAAGATCCTGTTCGGCATGACCGATATCCGCGATACCGGCGGATACGGCGGCGACGTGCTGCTGAACGGCCAGAAGGTCAGCTTCAATTCGCCCTTCGACGCGCTGGCGGCGGGCATAGGCATGGTGCACCAGGAGTTTTCGCTGATTCCCGGCTTCACCGCCACCGAGAACATACTGCTCAACCGCGAGCCCCAGCGCAAGAGCGTCGCCGCCGAGGTATTCGGCGAGCGCCTGAACACGCTGAACCGCAAGGAAATGAGCACCCAATCCTGCGAGGCCATCGCCAGGATGGGCGTGCACATTGAGCCGGACATGGAGATCAACGACATGCCCGTGGGCCACAAGCAGTTTACCGAGATCGCCCGCGAGCTGTCCAAGGCCCAGCTGAAGCTGCTGATTCTGGACGAGCCCACAGCCGTGCTTACCGAGCAGGAGGCCGATGCGCTGCTGGACTCCATCCGGGGCATGTCGAAGCGGGGCATCGCTGTGATCTTCATTACCCACCGGCTCCAGGAGATACTGAATGTCTGCAACAAGGTGGCGGTCATGCGCGACGGCGTACTGGTAAAGGACGTGCCCGCCGCGGAAACCAACATCACCGAGATAACCCGCTGGATGGTGGGCCGCAGCGTTGCGGACACGGCGAAGGACCGCCGGGATCCCCCGGAGACCGAGACCATCATGTCCATACAGCGCCTGTGGGTGGATATGCCCGGTGAGACTGTGCGCGACGTGAACCTGGACGTGCGCCGGGGCGAGATACTGGGCATCGGCGGCCTGGCCGGCCAGGGCAAGCTGGGCATTCCCAACGGCGTGATGGGCCTGTATCCCGCTGGCGGCAGGGTCATCTTCGACGGCAAGGAGATTCCGCTGAACCAGCCCAGGGCATGCCTGGACAGCCAGCTGGCCTTTGTTTCGGAGGATCGGCGGGGTGTGGGCCTGCTGCTGGACGAATCGCTGGAGTGGAACGTCGCCTTCCCGGCCATGCAGATCCACGACAGGTTTTTGAAGCCCATGCTGGGCGGTCTGGTGAAGTGGCGCGACGAGAAGGCCATCAGCGAGGTCACGGCCCGGTACATCGACGACCTGAAGATCAAGTGCATCAGCAGCAAGCAGAAAGCGAAGGAGCTGTCCGGCGGCAACCAGCAGAAGGTCTGCCTGGCCAAGGCCTTTGCCCTGGAGCCCAAGTTCCTGTTCGTATCCGAGCCCACCCGCGGCATCGACGTGGGCGCGAAGGCGCTTGTGCTGGAGGCACTGGAGAAGTTCAACCGCGACAGCGGCATTACCATCGTGATGATCTCCTCGGAGCTGGAGGAGCTGCGCCAGATATGCGATCGCATCGCCATCGTATCCGGCGGGCGTATCGCGGGCATACTGCCAGCGGGCCGCTCCAGCGAGGCGTTCGGCGAGCTGATGGTCAGCTCGGTGGTTTAGGAGGAGGCGCACAATGAGCGAGTATGTAAACGAGAGCAATCGCACCCTGAAGGACAGGGTGAAGGAGGCGCTGAAGGAATTCGGCCTGCCCCGGATGATCATCGCGGCATTCCTGCTGCTGATGTTCATCGTCGCGCCGTTCACCGGTGCGAACTTCTGGACGCAGATTACCAATGTGATCAACCGCTTCAGCTGGAACGCGGTGCTGGTGCTGGCCATGGTGCCTATGGTGCACTCCGGCTGCGGCCTGAACTTCGGCCTGCCGGTGGGCATCATCGCGGGCCTGCTGGGGGCCACGCTGTCCATCGAGTGGGGCTTCACCGGGCCGCTGAGCTTCGTGATGGCCATCGTCATCGCCACGCCCTTCGCACTGCTGTTCGGCCTGGCCTACGGCTGGCTGCTGAACAAGATCAAGGGCGGCGAGATGATGATCGCCACCTACGTGGGCTTTTCGGTGGTGTCCTTCTTCTGCATGATGTGGCTGGTGCTGCCCTACAAGAAGCCGGACATGGCCTGGGGCTTTGAGGGCACCGGCCTGCGCACCACGTTCCCCATTGACAAGTACTACGGCGGTGTGCTGTCCAACTTCCTGCGCATCGAGATCGGCAGGCTGGTGATTCCCACCGGCGCGCTGTTGTTCTTCGCGCTGCTGGCGCTGATGATGTGGGCCTTCCTGCACACCAAGACCGGCACGGCCATGACCGCCGTGGGCTCCAACCCTACCTTTGCGAGGGCGGCGGGCATCAACGTGGACCGGATTCGCATGCTGTCCGTGGTGATGAGCACCTGGCTGGCTGCCGTGGGCATACTGGTCTACGAGCAGGGCTTCGGCTTTGTACAGCTGTACAACGCCCCCTTCAACATGGCGCTCCCCGCCGTCTCGGCCATACTGATCGGCGGCGCGACGGCCAACAAGGCCTCCATCACCAACGTGATCATCGGTACCATACTGTTCCAGGGCATGGTGACCATGACCCCCACCGTGATGAACGGCCTGATCAACCTGGATATTTCCGAGGTGCTGCGCGTGGTCGTGTCCAACGGCATGATACTGTACGCGCTGACCCGCAAACCGGAGGTGACACGATGAACGGCAAGAATACCTCCGCGCCCAAGAAGGCCCTGAACTTTCTGTCGAACAACGCGGTGCCGGTGATGTTCATCATCATCATCGCGATATGCCTGCCCATGTCGGGCTTCTCCACCACATTCCTGTTGAACGAGATCATGACGCGCCTGAGCCGCAACGCCTTCCTGATCCTCAGCCTGCTGATTCCCATCATGGCAGGCATGGGCCTGAACTTCGGCATGACCCTGGGCGCCATGGCGGCGGAGATTGCGTTGATTGGGGTATTCCCGGTATCGTGCTGGCGATGATCATGTCCATACCGATCTCCATCGTGTTGGGACTGCTGTGCGGCAAGATACTGAACGCCGCCAAGGGACGCGAGATGATCACCAGCTATATCATCTCCTTCTTCATGAACGGCGTATACCAGCTGGTGGTGCTGTACATGATGGGTTCCATCATACCGATCGTCCATACCACCATCAAGCTACCCCGGGGCTACGGCGTGCGCGCTTCGGTGGATCTGACCCGCATCCGCAAGGCCCTGGACAACGTGTGGTCCATCAATGTGGGCGGCGTCATCATCCCGGTGGTCACGCTGCTGATCATCGCGCTGATGTGCCTGATCATCGTGTGGTTCCGACGCACCAAGCTGGGCCAGGACATGCGGGCCGTGGGCCAGGACATGGAGGTGGCCCGGGCAGCAGGCATCGACGTGGAGGGCACGCGCATCATCTCCATCGTGATCTCCACGGTGCTGGCTGGCATCGGCATGGTCATCTACCTGCAAAACATGGGCGACATGGCCACCTACTCCTCCCACAGCCAGATGCTGGTGGGTGGCGCCAGCGTAGACAAGGCATCCATCGGCAATGTGTTCCTGGGCGTGATACTGTTCCACACCATGTTCATACTTGCGCCGAAGGCCGGCGCGGTGATCGCCGGCAACGAGGTCATCGGCGAATATTTCCGCGTGTTCGTGTCCTATGGCGTAATCACCGTGGCACTGGTGATGTACGAGACCAAGAAGCGCAGGGCCAAGGCGGGCATGGGCGCCCAGCTGGCTGCCGCGCAGCAGGAGGGGGAGAGATAGCATGCGCAAATGGGTATTCCGGATTGGCGCGGTTGTGCTGCTGATCGCCATCGCCGCCTGCATGATGGTCATTGGCAGGGGCCACACCATGTATTTCGACAACAAGAAGCTGGAGTATGAAGGCCAGACCTGTGACACCTACCGCCGAATCAATGTGTTTGTCAACGGCGAGCAGGTGGCGAAGCTGTCTGCAAAGGACCGCGGCATGGCCACCTTCATGGGACAGAAGCTGAGCTTTGACATCGAGGTCACCAAGGAAAAGGGCGATGATCCCGTCACCTACAGCTACACCGTGAAAGTGCCCTATAAGGAGGATGGCATTATACTGAATCTGCCCGGCATGATCGCGGGCCTGCCCGAGGAGGCGTACACCTCCATCTTCGTACCCATGGTCACCGAGGAGGATAATGCCGAGGAGGAGATTGTCATCGACGAGTTCGGCATGACTGACGTTACCGAGGACGAGGATAACGAGCCCTGATACACAGCCGAAAAATGCCGCTTCGTAGCGCGAAGCGGCATTTTTCGTTACCATACACCCTTCAAGCCGTTTGGCGCGTATTCGTACCGGCGAGCAGTGCTCGCCACAGGCATGCATGGCGAGCACTGCTCGCCGGTACGGTGGTTCTCGCGCAAGGGTGAATGGTAATCATTTTTCTGCCCTCTGTTGGAGATTTAACGCCAGTGAATTTGACGCTGGCATCATTCTATGCTATAGTTATGATGTATGCGCGGGTGTCCGCGCAAATGCCAAATCACGATAATCTGAAAGGAATGAATGACAATGAGCCAGCTGAAAGGCGCATGCATCATCGGTCAGTCCGGCGGCCCCAGCGCCGTCATCAACGCTTCCGCCTATGGCGCGATCAAGACCGCGCTGGAGAATCCTGACATCACCCAGGTCCTGGGCGCGCTGCACGGCATCAAGGGCGTGCTGGACGACGACCTGATCGACATGGGCAAGGAAGATCCCAAGGAGCTTGCCTACATGAAGTACACCCCGTCCTCCGCGCTGGGTTCCTGCCGCTACAAGCTGGCCGACCCCGATGTGGACGATACCGACTACAAGCGCATCCTCGAGATCTTCAAGAAGTACAACGTGCGCTACTTCTTCTACAACGGCGGCAACGACAGCATGGACACCTGCAACAAGATCTCCAAGTTCATGCTGAAGAACGGCTATGACTGCCGCGTGATGGGCATCCCCAAGACCATCGACAACGACCTGTACGGCACCGACCACTGCCCGGGCTTCGCCTCCGCGGCCAAGTACATCGCCACCTCCGTCATGGAAGTGTACCGCGATTCCACCGTGTATGACACCGGCATGATCACCATCATCGAGTGCATGGGCCGTCACGCGGGCTGGCTGACCGCCGCCGCCGCGCTGGCGGGCTACGCCGGCGACGGCGCGGACCTGATCTACCTGCCCGAGCGCGATTTCGACCTGGACGCCTTCACCGAGAAGGTCAAGGACATCTACAACAGGCAGAAGAAGTGCCTGGTGGTCGTCTCCGAGGGCATCCATGACAAGGACGGCAAGTTCATCAGCGAGTACGGCAGCGCCAACGCCGCCAAGGACGCCTTCGGCCACACCCAGCTGGGCGGCCTGGCCTCCTTCCTGGCCAACCACATGAAGGCGGCCACCGGCGCGAAGGTGCGCGGCATCGAGCTGAGCCTGCTGCAGCGCTGCGCGGCCCACTGCGCCTCCCAGACCGACATCGAGGAGTCCTTCTCCGCCGGCAAGGCCGCGGTTGAGAACGCCGTGGCGGGCATCACCGACAAGATGGTGGGCTTTGAGCGCAGCTACGAGAACGGCAAGTATGTCTGCAACATCAAGCTGTTCGAACTGACCGACGTGGCCAACACCGAGAAGAAGGTACCGCAGGAGTGGATCAACGAAGCCGGCGACGGCCTGAACCAGGGCTTCATCGACTACGCACTGCCGCTGATCCAGGGCGAGACCCAGCTGCCCAAGGTGGACAGCCTGCCCCGCTTCGTGCGCCTGGCCAAGGTCAAGGCCGCGCCTCAGGCGTAACAGAAAAAACCAGACAACCGCAGGGACGGCCAATGCCGCCCCTGCGGTTGTTCGATGAAATGACAAGGAGGCGCCGCCATGCCCAACATACGCTCCGCTACTCCCGTCGACTGGCCGTTCTGGCACAGCCTGGACGGGCGCATCTCCCGCGAGCTGTTCCTGCGCAAGGTGGAGGCGGGGGAGTGCTATATCGTCGAATGGAACGGCGCTCCGGGGGGCCTGCTGCGCTGGAACCGCTTTTGGGACGAGGTGCCCTTCTGTACACTGCTCTATATCGACGAAAAACGTCGCGGGCAAGGCCTCGGCCGGGCGCTGGTGGCGCGCTGGGAGGCGGATATGCGCGCTCTGGGCCACGGCATGGCCATGACCTCCACCCAGTCGGACGAGGACGCCCGGCATTTTTGGCGGGCGCTGGGCTACAGGAACACCGGCAGCTTTGACATCGACGTGCCCGGCTATGCCCAGCCGCCGGAGCTGATCATGCTGAAGGACTTGAGGGTAGAACGATGAATAGCAGGACCATAGACATGAATACCTATCCCCGCCGCGCCCACTTCGATTACTTCCGATCACTCCAAAACCCGATGCTGGGTGTGACCGTGGATGTGGATGTGACGGCGCTGCAGGCGTTCTGCAAGGCGGAGGGCTGCTCCTTCTACCTGGCCTTCATGCGCTGCGCTGCCCGGGCGGCCAACGGCGTGCCCCAGCTGCGTCAGCGCATCCGGGACGGGGGCATCGTGGAGTATGACGTCTGCGGCACTTCCCACGTGGAGCTTCGGGCGGACGGTACCTACGGCTACTGCACGCTGCACCACGATCGCCCCTTCCGGGAATACCTGGAATACGCGGAAGCCGAACGCCTGCGCTGCCGGGAGGCCGCTTCCATCGAGGAGGACGACGACGTGGAGGGGCTGTACTTCATCACGTCGCTGCCCTGGCTGCGCTACACCCAGTTGATCCAGCCTACGGCGGGCGGGGACGAGTCCAACCCCCGCATCTCCTGGGGAAAATATGCGGCGGATTGCCGGGACCGCCTGATGATGCCAGTGACGCTGCTGGCCAACCATGCTCTGGTGGACGGCTTGCAGGTGGCGCAGTTCTACCGAAATCTGGACGGTGAAATCGCTGACATAGTATTGGAAATTGACAGACAGCACGCGCCATGACAGATTGTTGATTTATCGTTCCCTGGGGTATTATATCCCTGTAACGGCGGCCTTCGCGCCGCCAAAATAGACTCTGTGGCGGCGCAGGCGAATGGTTGCCTGCTCTCGTGAGCGGCAGTCAATCGAGGAGGTCAGAGACAATGAAATACTTCCTGGGCCTGGACAACGGCGGCACTACCACGAAGGCCGCGCTGTACGACGTTCGGGGCCGCGAGATCGGCGTGGCGAGTCGCGATACGCGAATGCTCACGCCCAGGCCCGGCTTCATCGAGCGGGACATGGAGGAAATGTGGGAAGCCAACTGCGGCGTCATACGGGATGTTTTTGAGAAGACTGGCGTTGATCCGGCAGACGTGGCGGGGGTGGCGGTCTGCGGCCACGGCAAGGGGCTTTACCTGTGGGGCAAGGATGGAAAGCCCGCCCGCAACGGCATCATCTCCACCGACAACCGGGCCTATGCCTACCCGCTGAAGTGGCGGGCGGACGGTACCGAGGCCCGGGCCTTTGAAATGTCCTGCCAGCATGTGATGGCCTGCCAGCCGGTGGCGCTGCTGGCCTGGCTGCGGGACAACGAGCCGAAGGTGATGGACAACATCCGGTGGGTGTTCGAGTGCAAGGACTACGTGCGCTTCCGCCTGACCGGCGAAGCCAGGGCTGAGCTCACGGACTGTTCCGGGGCGCACCTGATCAACCTGCACACCCGGCAGTACGACGACGCGCTGCTGGACTGCTTCGGCCTGCGGGCCATCCGGGACGCGCTGCCGCCGCTGTGCGGGGCTTTGGACATCGCGGGCTATGTCACCGGGGAAGCCGCTGCGAAGTGCGGCCTGCGGGCGGGCACGCCGGTGGCGGGGGGCATGTTCGACATCGACGCCTGCGCCATCGCGGTGAATGTGGTGGACGAGCGGAACATCTGTATGATCGCCGGCACATGGTCCATCAACGAATACCTGCGCCGGGAGCCGGTGATGAACGGTGGGGTGCGGATGAATTCGCTGTTCGCGCTTCCGGAATACTACCTGATTGAGGAATCGAGCCCCACCTCCGCGGGCAACAACGAGTGGTTCGTGCGCAACCTGCTGCCGGAGGCGCGGGCCGAGGCGAAGCGCAACGGGCGCAGCGTTTATGATGTAATGAACGCCTGGGTGGCGTCGCTGCCTCCGGAGACCTTCGTACCTGTCTTCCATCCGTTCCTGATGGGCAGCAATGTCCACCCCAACGCCATGGGCAGCTTTATCGGCATGAACGTGGGCCATACCCGGGCGCACCTGGTCAAGAGCGTCTACGAGGGCATCGTGTTCTGCCACAAGGCCCACCTCGATCGCCTGCTTGCCACGCGGCAGACACCGCCGGAGTGCATTCGCCTCGCGGGCGGCGCGGCGAAGTCGAAGGTGTGGACGCAGATGTTCGCCGATGTGCTGGGCCTGCCGGTGGAGACCGTGCCGGTGAACGAGACCGGCGCGCTGGGATGTGCTATCGCCGCGGCCGCGGCTGTGGGGGCATATCCGTCGCTGCCGGAGGCCTGCGCGGCCATGTGTCCGGCCGGCGAGCGGGTGATGCCCGACATGAAAGCCCATGCCGCCTACCAGGAGCGCTTTCAGTTGTATCAGCGCATCAACGAAAGCCTGGATGGCATCTGGGACGAGGTGCGGGATTGCGTGGAAAAAGGGTAGAAAACGGTATTTACGCGTTTCACTTGACAACCCGTCCTTCCGGGCGTATAATGCTACTATAACCGCTGGGGGCGCCGAAAGGCTGAGATGGGCATGTGCCCGGTCCCTTGGAACCTGAAGTGGATAATCCCACCGTAGGGAAGCGGACCGTGCCCTGCATGGCAGCCCGTTTCCCGCGTGTACAATTTGTACAGGCGGTTTTGTTATGCCCTTTTGAATGGAGGGTCTGCCCATGAATAAAACCTCGCGGGCTGCGCTGCCCGCGCTGGCCATCGGCATTCTGCTGTTGGTATGGGAGGCGCTGGTGCGCCTGATGGAGATCCCCTCCTATGTGCTGCCTTCACCCAGCGAGGTGCTGGTGGCGCTGTGGGAGGACCGCGCGGCGCTTCTGCAGCATTCCGGCATCACGGTGGCCGAGGCCCTGGGGGGTATGGGCATCTCGCTGGTGCTGGCGCTCGCGCTGGGTATGTTGATGGACGTCAGCGAAAAGGTCAAGGCCGTACTCTATCCCATACTGGTGGTCACCCAGACCGTGCCGATGATCGTGCTTTCCCCGATACTGATACTGTATCTGGGCTTCGGCACGGCCCCGAAGATACTGACCGTGGTGCTGATGTGCTTCTTCCCCATCGTAGTCAGCTTTACCGACGGCATGGGCCAGATCGCTCCCGGCTACGTCAACCTGATCCGCACCTACGGCGGCAACACGATCCAGGTCTATACCCTGGTCAAGATCCCTTACGCCATGCCGGCGCTGTTTTCCGGGTTGAAGGTGGCGGCCACCTACTCCATCAGCGGCGCGGTGGTGGGCGAATGGGTGGCGTCCCAGGCCGGCATCGGTTACTATCTTCTGCGTGTCAAGAACAGCTACGCCCTGGACAAGATGTTCGCCAGCGTGCTGGTCATCATATTGCTGAGCCTGATGATGAATGGGCTGATCACGCTGCTGCAGCGGCTGTGCCTGCCCCATCTGTATAGAAAGAATCGTGGGAGGAATCGAAAATGAAGAAAATTGCCTGCATGATGATCGCGCTGCTTATGGCCCTTGCGTCCCTTGGCGCGCTGGCCGAAGCGCCCACTGACGTCACCGTCATACTGGACTACATTCCCAACACCAACCACACCGGCATGTATGTGGCGCTGGACAAGGGCTACTATGCTGAAGCCGGCCTGAATGTGCAGATCATCGAGCCCACCGAGGGCGCGACCAACACCCTGGTGGCTGTGGGCAAGGGCGATTTCGGCATCGCCTACCAGGAGGACGTGACTCTCGCCCGGGCCATGGACGAACCGCTGCCCATTCGCGCTATCGCCGCGCTGATCCAGCACAACACCTCGGGTTTTGTGTCCTGGGCGGGCAAGAACATCACGTCTGTCAGGGACTTCGAGGGCAAGACCTACGCGGGCTGGGGCGGCCCCGGCGAGGAGGCTGTGCTGCGCGCAGTGATGGAGGCCGAGGGGCTGGACTTCTCCACACTGAATATGATCATCGCTGACGGCACCTTCACCGCCCTGGAAAAGGACGTGGACCTGATGTGGTTCTTCGAGGCCTGGGACATGATCACCTGCCAGATGAACGGCTTTGACCTGAACTACATCCCGGTGCGGGATCTGGATCCCCGCCTGGACTACTACACTCCCGTCATTATCACCAATGAGGACATGATTGCAAATCACCCCGATACCGTAAAGGCTTTCCTGGAGGCCACCCGCAGGGGCTACATGGACGCCATCGCCGATCCTGACGGCTGCGCTGAGGTGCTGAACAAGTACGCGCCGGACTACGCGCTGGACTTTCTCACCGCTTCCCAGGAATACCTGACCGACAAGTACATGCAGGACACCGACCGCTGGGGTGAGATGAAGCAGAGCGTGTGGGACGGCTACACCGACTTCATGGTGGAGTATGGCATGATCGACGCGCCCATCGCCGCCGACCAGCTCTACACCAACGATTTCCTGCCCGAGGCTGAATGATATGAAGCTGGCGGTTGACAACATCGCATTCCGCTACGACGAAGAGCCCCTGTTCCAGGGGCTCTCGTTCAACGTGGAGGCGGGTGAATTCGTGTCCATATTGGGTCCGTCGGGCTGTGGCAAGTCCACGGTGCTGAACCTGCTGGCGGGCATACTGACCCCCGAGGGCGGCAATATGTACGTGGACGGCGCACCCATCCGGGGCATGAGCAGCCACTTTGCCTATATGCCCCAGAACGACCTGCTGTTCCCGTGGAAGACCATCATGCAGAACGTCTGCCTGCATGGCCGCATCCATGGCAACGAAAAGGCCGCCCGGGAAAGGGCTCAGGCGCTGTTTGGGCTGTTCGGGCTGGCAGGGTATGAAAACGCATGGCCCAGCGACCTCTCCGGCGGCATGCGCCAGCGGGCGGCGTTCCTGCGCACAACCCTGTGCGATGCCGACATACTGCTGCTGGATGAGCCCTTCGGGGCGCTGGATGTGATCTCACGGGGCGATATGCAGGACTGGCTTGTGTCAATGAAGCAGCATCTGGGCCGCACCTGCCTGCTGGTCACCCACGACATCGACGAGGCCATCTTCCTCAGCGACCGCATACTGGTGATGGGGGGCAGGCCCGCGGCCATACGCAGCGAATACCGGGTGGATGAATCCAATCGCACCCGGGAATGGCTGTATGCCCAGAGCGAGCTGCGCCACCGGCTGCACGACAGTATCCGGGGCCTGGAGACGGAAAAATGCTGATCGACGCCCACGCCCATTTCAACCGCCCCGACGAGTTGTCGGCCCGGGCCGATGTGCGCACGCTGTTCTGCGGCACAAATCCCGAAACCGCCGCCGAAGCCCTGGCGCTTAGCGGTGAAAACCGGCTGGTCAGCTGCGGCGTCCATCCCTGGTATTCAGACCGGTTCACTGCGTCGGACATGCTGCCCTTTATAAGGGAAAGCGCCGCCCTGGGGGAGATCGGGCTTGACAGCGTGTGGTGCGACGTGGACATGGCTGTCCAGCGCAGGGCCTTTGCCGAACAGCTGGACCTCGCCCGGCAGCTGGGGCTGCCCGTCGTCCTTCACACCAAGGGCATGGAGAGCGAGATCGCCCGAACACTCCGCCGGTATACGCTGCCCAAGCTGGTGCATTGGTATTCCTGTGAAGATTACCTCTTCGACTACCTGGACCAGGACTGTTACTTCACCATCGGCCCGGACCATGAAACCAACCCCGCCGTGCAGGCTGTGCTCCGCCATGTCCCGCTGGACCGGATATTGACCGAGACCGACGGCCTGGACGCCGTGGCCTGGGCGCTGAACCGGCCCGTGGAGCCGACAGAGATCAACCGTGTGCTGCGCGGCGAACTGGCGGCCATCGCATGGGTCCATGGCATCGACCCCGCCGAAGCCGAGGTAAAGGTCGAGGCGAATTTTGAACGATTCCTGCATGGATCCTGTATATAAACCCCACAGGGGCGCGGAAAATATGCCGCGATCCTGTGTTTTTTATACCCGCCGTTGCCATCACATCAGTAACACAGAAAACAAACAGTTTCTGAAAGTATCCGTAAAAAGTGCACACAATCCAATTATTATTCTTGACAGATTGCTGATTAGAAGTTTATAATAGCAATATGCTATTGATGTCATACCTGTCGCCAGACCGATCGCCGTGCTGCGACAGGTACAACAATCGGGCGGTGCCGCCCGTGAAGAAATGGAGGCGGAACAATGCCAGAATCGCAGTATGTCCTTGAGCTGAAGGGGATTACAAAAATCTTCCCCGGCGTCAAGGCGCTGAACAAAGTTCAGTTCCAGCTGAAGCCTGGAGAAGTGCATGCACTGATGGGCGAGAATGGCGCCGGCAAATCCACATTCATCAAAGTCATCACCGGGGTTCACAAGGCAGAAGAGGGTGAAATGTATCTGCACGGCCAAAAGGTCGACTTCAAGGGGCCCAGGGATGCGCAGGCCGCCGGCATTGCCGCAGTGTATCAGCATGCCACCTCATATCCTGATCTGACCGTGGCCGAGAACATCTTCATGGGCCACGAAATCATTAAACACGGCATCATCCAGTGGCGGGCCATGAACGAAGAGGCAAACAAGCTGCTCAAGCGCATGAACGCTGACTTCAGCGCAACCGCCGAAATGGGCACCCTGTCCGTGGCCGAGCAGCAGATTGTTGAGATTGCCAAAGCGCTTTCCACCAATGCAAAGATCATCATACTGGACGAGCCCACCGCGTCGCTGACCAAGCGGGAATCCGAGGAACTGTACCGCATCGTGGATCAGCTGCGGGAGGAGGGCGTCTCCGTCATTTTCATCTCCCACCGCTTTGAAGACATGTACCGGCTGGCCAGCCGCGTGACCGTATTCCGCGATTCCCAGTACATCGGCACCTACAATGTCGATGAAATTACCAACGCCGACCTGATCAAAGCCATGGTTGGCCGCGAGATCAGCGACCTGTTCCCCAAACCCGAGGTGAAGATCGGCAAGGAGATGCTGAAGGTCGAGGGGCTCAGCCGTACCGGCTTCTTCAAGGATGCCTCCTTCACGGTTCACGCGGGCGAGATCCTGGGCTTTACCGGACTGGTGGGCGCGGGCCGGACTGAGGTCATCGAAAGCGTCTGCGGCATCACCAAGCCCGACGCCGGCAAGGTGTACCTGGAGGGCAGGGAGATTCACGTCAAAAAGCCCAAGGACGCAATGGACCTCGGCATCGTACTGCTGCCTGAAGACCGTCAGAAGGAAGGCCTGCTGATGAGCTGGGGCCTGGGCCGCAACGTGACGCTGCCCATCATGGGCAAGTTTGCAAAGGGCGGCCTGAATGACGAAAAGAAAGAACGGGAAATCTCCAAACAGCTGCTGGAGGACGTGGATACCAAGGCCGTGGACATCTTCCAGCCCGCAAGCTCCCTCTCCGGCGGCAACCAGCAGAAGGTAGTCGTCGCCAAGGCACTGGGACAGGAGATGAAAGTGGTCATCATGGACGAACCCACCAAGGGTGTGGATGTCGGCGCGAAAGCCGAAATCTACAGCATCATGGGCGACCTGGCCAAGCAAGGCTACGCCATCATACTGATCTCCTCTGAAATGCCCGAGATCCTGGGCATGGCCGACCGCATCGTGGTCATGTGCAACGGCCGCATTACCGGTATACTGAACCGGGATGAGGCCACCCAGGAGAAGATACTCGACCTGGCCATGGAGAAGGGCGCCACGACGAAAGGAGGCGCGGCATGAATCTGAAAAAGCTGACGGGCTCCCGCGAGTTCCTTTTATTCATTATCGTCATCGCGATGTTCGCCGTCGTATCGATCATCAACCCGGCGTTTTTCTCGTTCAAAGCCGTCACCGACATGCTGAGGAACAACGCCGTTACGCTGGTCATGGCCCTGGGCATGCTGGGCGTGATGCTGGTAGGTGGTATCGACATCTCCATCACATCCACGCTGGCGCTGTCGGGCATGGCCATCGGCATGCTGCTGAAGTACGGCCACATACAATCGACGCTGCTCTGCTTCCTGATTACGATGGGCATCGGCACCGCCTGTGGCGCACTGGTGGGCCTTCTGATCTCCCGGGCGGGCGTTCCGCCCATCATCGCCTCGATGGGCTTCATGTACATCTACCGCGCCATGGGCTATCTGATCTCCAATGGCGGCGAATGGGCCAGCGCCGCGGCGCTTGGCGACTTCAAGAACTTCGGCACCGACAAGCTCCTGGGCTTGAGCAAGGTCATATGGGTTATCATACTGTGCTACATCGTGTTCTTCATCGTGATGAAGTGGACGCGCATCGGCCGGCAGGTGTACGCCGTCGGCTCCAACGCCGAAGCGGCCGAGGTTTCCGGCATCAAGGTCAGGAACATCAAGCTGATGGTGCACACGGTCATGGGCCTGCTGGCCGGCCTGGCCGGTTCGCTTCAGGTGGCGGTCTACGCCTCCGCCATGCCCAATATGGCCCAGGGCGGCGAGATGGACGTCATCGCGGCCTGCGTTATCGGCGGCGTCAGCATGTCCGGTGGCCGCGGCTCCGTGATCGGGGCTCTGCTTGGCGCGCTGATCATGGCCATGATTCCCAAGGCGCTGCCGCTGCTGCACATCGACGCGCTGTGGCAGAATATGATCAAGGGCGTCATGATCCTGGCCGTCGTGGTCATCAACGTCGTACTGCAGCGGGTGGCCAACAGAAACGCTCTGGCGAGAAGGGAGATGTGATTCATGGCGGGCAAATCCGGAAGAAGCATTAACAACGTCCCTGAATCGCCGATCAAAAAGCTGTTATTCGGCTGGGAGGGCATACTGATCCTGGTGTTCATCGGCGTGAACATCTTCTGCAAGTGGTTCTCTGAATACTACAACATGTTCAACCTGCTGCGGCAGATGCCGGTCTATCTGGCCGAGGTCTTCCTGATGCTGATGATGGCCTTCATACTGGTCATGGGCGAAATCGACATCTCCGTGGGCTCCACGGTGTGCCTGGCGGCCACGATGGCCTGCATCATCAGCAACGCCGGCACGCCGTTCCCGCTGGTCATACTGGCCACGCTGGCGGTGGGTACCTGCTGCGGCCTGATCAACGCCTTCATACTGACCCGTTTTCCCGAGCTTCCCCCGATGATCGTGACGCTGAGCACCCAGATCATCTTCCGCGGCATTGCGGAGATCGTGCTGGGCAGCGGCGGTTCAGTATCGGTGGCCAATACCGCCGGCTTCAAGGCCATCAACGGCAAGATCGGCACGGTGCCCTACATCCTGTTCCTGGTGCTCATACTCGCCGTCATCGCCGGCATCATACTGGGCAAGAGCACCTTTGGCCGCAGGGTCTACGCCATCGGAACCAATCGACTGGCCGCCCGTTATTCCGGCGTGGCGGTGCAGAAGATCCGCTTCATCATCTATACCCTGATGGGCACCGCCGCGGGTCTGTGCGCGCTGTTCATGGTAGCCTCGTCCTACGGCGCGAATACCACTACCGGTACCGGCTTTGAGATGGACGCCATCGCCATGGCGGTGTTTGGCGGCATATCGTCCGCCGGCGGCAAGGGCAACATGGTCGGCGGCATCATCTCCGCGTTCATCATCGTCTGCCTGCGCATCGGCCTGGGCCAGCGCAACGTGAACGGCCAGGTCATCCTGCTGATCATCGGCGTGCTGCTGATCGCTGCCGTGGCGCTGCCGAACATCTTCGGCTCTCTGCGCAGGGCCGTGAAGAAATAATCCTGGATTGTCGCCGCGCAAGCGGTTGCAATATATATCAAAAGGAGGAACAACCCATGAAGAAACTGCTCTCTGTCCTGCTCGTGGCCCTGTTGGTGGCCGGTCTGATGACCTCCGCTCTGGCGGGCACCGCTGATGGCAAGAAGATCGCGCTGGTCGGCAAATCCGCCGGCAACGCCTTCTTCGAGATCGCTGCCGCGGCCTTTGTTGAGGCTGGCGAAGGCGAAGGCGCCACCATCGACGTCGTCTATCCCGAGGAAGCGACCGCTGATGCTCAGATCAAGGTTCTGGACAACCTGATCTCCCAGCAGCCCGACGCCATCTGCATCTCCGCCAACGACTACAACGCCCTCCAGGCCAAGCTGGAAGAGGCGATGGAAGCCGGCATCAAGGTGTCTTCCTTCGACTCCGCCCCCAATCCGGCGAGCCGTCAGGTGTTTGTGAACCAGGCCGGCACCGTGGCCGTGGGCCAGGCGCTGATCGACGCCGTGTATGATCTGGCCGGCGGCGAGGGCCAGTGGGCCATCCTGTCCGCCACCTCTCAGGCTTCCAACCAGAATGCCTGGATCGCGGCGATGGAAGAGATCGCGAAGGATGAGAAGTACGCCAAGCTGGAGCTGGTGCCGATCGCCTATGGCGACGACGAGCCCCAGAAGTCCACTGATCAGACCCAGGCTCTGCTGGACAACTATCCCGACCTGAAGGTCATCTGCGCTCCCACCACCGTCGGCATCATGGCTGCCGCCAAGCTGGTGCAGGATACCGAAGGCTGCAACGTGAAGATCACCGGCCTGGGCCTGCCCTCTGAGATGCTGGAGTACACCGGCGAAGGCAAGTCCTGCCCCTACTTCTACCTGTGGGATATGCAGCTGCTGGGCAAGCTGTCCGCCTATGCCACCATCGCCCTGATCAACGGCGACATCACCGGCGCCGAGGGCGAGACCTTCACCGTGGAAGGCCTGGGCGAGTTCGCTATCACCAAGGCTGACGACGGCGGCACTGAGATCGTGCAGGGCCTGCCGCTGCAGTTCAACCAGGACAACATCGAGGAGATGGCAAAGCTGTACTGATTCAGTACGCGGTTTAGCCACCTTCAAAACCCCCGCGGGCATCGCCCGCGGGGGTTGATTTTCGGAGGTATATATTTTTATGGAAATACCGCACAATACGGCGCTGCAAGCGTGCCGCTGTATTGTGCGGTATTTTTCTGGGAGCTGTACAGAAATTAATCATGCAGAAGGCGCGTCCAGACAAGCATAGTGCATGAGTTACTTATACTAATCTCAACCTAAACCTATACAATCATGCGGCATCTTTTCCGCCATACCGGCGTTGAAGTCCCTTGACTTGCCGCCAGCAAGCCTGCGGGCTTTCGCCTTGGTATGACGAAAAATCCGCTCGCATGCTTGCATACATTTAGATTGAGATTAGTATTACACCAATCTCTGAATCGCCTCGTGCTTTTCTCCGGTGATCCAGTCCACGTCGTCGGTCAGCCAGTCCATGATCTCCAGCTGCCGGGTCTCCCATTGGATGGTGGATGCCCGCTCTTCCTCGGTCATCTCCCGGTCAAAGGATTTCACCTTCTCGCAGTAGCCGAAGATGTAGCCCGCGCCGTACCAGATGGTAAAGTTGCTGTCCGGACCCTCGGAAACGGTGTCGCCCCGGGCGGCGATCAGGCCGTCATGACGACGTTTGTATTCCTCCTCACAGCCGGGCTTCAGCTTCGTGACGAACACCCGGTGCCGGATCAACGACTTATCCTGGCGCACGATACCGATGTCGTGGTACATCAGCCGCATGGTTCCGGGCGCACACAGCAGAGCGCCGTCAGCACCTACAACAGCCTCCAGGACGGGGGGCAGGCCGGTCGTTTCACCGTCTCCTTTCCACTCACTGTAGCCGCATAACAGGTCTTCTACGTGCCACAGCGAGAAGTTTTCCAGCCCCATCCTGTCCGCTTCGCTGCGGATCTGTTGGGCATGAGCCGCCAGTCGTTCCGTTACAGCCTGCCGCTTTCCTGGCACCAGGCGGATGATAAATGCCAATCGCTTCATTTCTTCTCCAATCCTTCCCAAGCAGCGCTCGTATTTCCTGTTTGAGTGTGTTTTATACTAGAGTGTGTTTCTAAAATGCCTGAAGTGCAATTTCGGCGTCTTTGCCTGCATTTCTGCGTTAATTTCCCTTGACTTAGCCCCACTAAGCCTGCGGAAAATTGCCTTGAAATGCAGGCAAATCCACT
>ONJE01000052.1 GCA_900318045.1 uncultured Eubacteriales bacterium | reverse complement strand
TCGATGGGCTTTGTGAAAACAGGGTAGAGGGAGGGCCATAGCCCTCACCCCTCCCGTTGCAAAGTACGTACCGGTCAGGTATACGGCGCTGCATTGTAATACTCATACTAATCTCAACCTAAACCTATACAATCGCTAGACACCCTGCGGGTGTTGTAGCGAGAACGGGTCGGCAGACCCCCGTTGATGGGGCCGGCAGGCCCGCGGTAGGTGGGATTTCGGTGAAAACGCTTGCGCTTTTGCCGAAAGCCGGAAGAGGTCGTTCTCCTTGAGGTAAGCGCGCAAATCGTCGATACCTCGGGAGGACCAACCTCTTCCGACCCGGCTTTGCGGCCGGCCCACCTGACGCTCGCAGGCTCGCCAGGGCCTACGGTCTCCCTTTAGGACAACTCTAAAAACTCTCATCGCCGCCGGACAGCTGAATTTCAACCATCTTCGACTTGCAAAAACCTTGGCTGCCCGCCAGGCAGCCTGCATCTTTTGCAAGCCAAATCTGTCTAAAATTCATCTCGTCGGGCGACGCGTTAGTTTTTAGAGGTGCCCTTTAGGGCTCCCTTTTGAATGAAACAAGCCCTGATCACATCAGGCTGATGCTCATGATGATTTGATTGCCGCCCTCCCGGATCCGCTTCACCTTCATACGCACATCGACGGGGCTGCCGTCAACCAGCAACCGATATTTCAGCATGAAATTACCGGACCGGTCCAGCGCCTGTTCGATCTTTGCCTTTGAAAATTCCGATTGGAACATCGCCCGATCCTTCGGATGAACGCAATGGGCATCCCACTTGTCGCTATCGAAGAAGTTCTCCCCATTCTCCTTCATGATCGGCTGCTGATCGCCGGTAAGGGACGTGTACCTGGTGTACATGTCCGTATCCAAATCCACCACATAGATACTTTGATAGTCGGCGACCAGTGCCCGGGTGATCTCCGCGTTCCTCATGCCATCTCCCGAATCACTGATGGAAAGCACTGCGACGGCGACGGCGATGTTGCCTGTGACGGGATTCGTGGCAATGCGGCGGGCGAAGAAATGGACCACCGAGCCATCGGGCATGCGCTCGTCATAGAGCGAACGCATGCCCCTGTTGCAGCAGACTTCGACGACGTTATTCATAAAGGTGGAGCTGTTCTTATGGAAGGTCAGGTTCTCATAGATCAAATCCACGCCAAAGAAGTCCTTAATGAAATTCCTGTAGGATTGATTGCTGCGCATAAACCGGGATTGGTCGCCCTTCACCTCCAAAATCCCCATTGGGATTGTGTTGAAGGAGTTGTGAAAGGCGTGCATCTCCCCGCTTGCAATCACCGCCAGATCATACAGGTTGATCCGGCCAATGGTCTCAAAGTAGGCGGCCTCATCCTGGTTTTCAAAACCCACCTGTATTCCCTCGTTGTAGCGCTCCACCACCGTCTCCAACGGCACAGGCTTGCTGTAGTAATACCCCTGGAGCTTCGAGCAGCCGATCTCCTGGAGGAAGCGAACCTGCTTCTCCGTCTCCACGCCCTCGCAGATGGTATCCACGCCGAGGGCGGTCGCCATCTTCATCAGCTCGGTCAGTATGATCTTGCCGTTTTCACCTTCGTCCAGCCTGCGCATGAAGCTCATGTCGAACTTCAGCAGGTCGAATTTGATGCTCTGGAGGACATCCAGCGAGGAATAGCCGCTGCCAAAGTCGTCCATCCAAACCGGGAAGCCCAGGCTCTGGAAGCGCTCGACCTGCTCCTTGATAAAATCAAAATCACTTCCGATGATGCTTTCGGTGATTTCGATGGTGACCCTGTCCCGGGGAATCCCTGCCGCATCAACCCGGCTGCGGATCTCTTCCACGATGTCGCAGGTATCAAAATCCGAACGGGAAAGATTGATGGAGTGCGGGACGACGGCATATCCCGCATCCATCTGGAGGCGCAGCTTTTCCACCAGCTGTTCAACCATATACAGATCCAGCTTGTAGATCAGCCCGGCATCCTCCAGCGCAGGTATGAATTCAGCTGGAGACATGAACCCCTTCTCAGGATCGATCCAGCGGGCCAGCGCCTCCACATCGCAAACCTTCTCATTCACCGCACGGATGATGGGCTGGAAGTAGATTTGAATCCATTTCTCCTCAATCGCCCTGTCGATGTTTGAAAGGATATACTGCCGCTGAATGATCTCGTTGCGCATGCGGCTGCTGTAGTAGTTATAGCTGGAAACGTCGGATTTGGGAATTGCGTCGCAGGCTATTTTGGCGCGGTCACAGGCCAGACTGGCGCCGACCTCCTCAATGCTGCTCAGGTATATGCCAACCCTGACAGGGAGGCTCCTTCCCCCGTTCAATCCTTCGGCCTCGCTGAAAACCCGCAACAGCTTGTCCTTCAGCCCGACTTCCTCTGTAAACACGGCAAATCTATCCGCGCTGATGTGGCAGCAGTTCTCATTGTCAAAGACTCCCTCCAATACCAGGGCAAAAGCCTGTAACAGCTTGTCGCCTTCCACAAAGCCATAGCTGTCGTTATAGTACTTCATGCCATTGAGGTCAAGATACAGCATCGCTGCGTTTTTCCCGACCGCAGTCATAGAAGCCTTCCCCGCCTCGGCCAGCGCGAAGAAATGGGTCATGTTGGGGAGCCGGGTCAGTGTATCATAATAATTCGCCTTGAAGAAGTTTTCCTTATGCAGCGCTTCATTGAACAACTTGTTCAGGGTTGCTGCCCGCGTATCCTCATCCTCGGTATAACCGCCCTCGTCTGTACACCACACATAGGCCAGACGAACGCCATCGTCCGTGTAGACATGCTTCCCTATGGCATGTACGATCCGGCAATCATCGCCCTGATACATGTTTGAGCGGAAGATTACATCGTATTCGCCCTCTTCTACGGCAAACTGGTGAACGGCGTCTCCAATCCTTGCAGCATCGTCCGGATGGGTATTATTCAATGGATTCTGATTGGATATGACGTACGCTTCATCCCGCTCCGGATAGCGAAATAAATCCAGGAAACCATCCGACAGAGCCAGCGTATACACATGTCTGTTCACATACTGATATACAGCCAATGGCGTCGGCTGCTTTTCGATAAAACGGCGTTCCAAATCCGTGAAGCAGTATTTCTCCATACGTAGCCCTCCCCCACATCATACCCTCATAGACAAGCCTTAACATACTAACGGTAGCTCACATGTCCCTCTTTGATTCTTTGCTTGTCCATATACATCGCTTTATCCGCGCGCTTAAACACCAGATCAACTGTCCGGTCGTCCGAGGCCATCTCCGCCATACCTACCGCGGCGGAATATCTCTCCCAGGGCTTTGCCCGGTCATTATTCATAGCGCTTACATAGAGCTTTTTCAGCTTTTCAACAAGCTCAAGCCGGTTGTTGAAATCCAAGCCCTGCAATATGACGACAAATTCATCGCCGCCGATACGGTACACGGGAGAATGCTTGAAGGTATCACAGATATAGCGGCAGCATCCGATGATATAGGAATCCCCCATTCTGTGCCCGTATTGGTCATTGATGCGTTTGAGCTCATTCATATCCACCATGACAATGCCAAGGTCCGTATGCCCCGCTTCCATCTGTTGGTTCAGTTCCGACACCTTCTTGATATAAGCGGCCTTACTGCCAACGCCGGTCAGCGAATCGCGATAGGCTTCCTTGCTGATCTCGCCTATTTTTTCGTCTCTCGCCTTTATGTCCTCTTCGGCGCGCTCTTTGTCCTTCTGAAGCATGTCCAAATCGTTCAGATAATCAATGATATCGATTTGCATTGTGTGGATCCCATTGTAAAGATCCTCGATCTCGTCATTGCTGTGAATGTCCAGGTTGATAACATCAGCATCGTCATAAGAAGCATTCTTCTGTGGCTTGAATTTCTTCATCTCGGCAGTAAGGCTGTTGATCGGCTTAATCACGATTCGGTTGATGAATATGACTGCGCCGATGAGGACCAGAACAGTCAGCGCGATAGCCGTGAAAATGATGTACATCATGGATCTGTGTCTTTCGGCCATGACATCGTCCATTCCGAAATCACAGCCTATTTGGCAAACGGTTTCACCATTGGAATCGTATACAGGCGCATAGGCAGAGCACAGCCATCCCCAGTCGCCCGTGGAGATCGTCGGCTCGACCTTTTTGGTCAAATCCAGCCCCCTCAGTTCCGGCTCGCGCTCCTCATAATAGCCCGTCTCGTAAATCGGGTTTTCGTCGTCGTCCATCAGGTACATGTCGCGTTCAGCGTTCTCATCTCCGCAGGCGACAATATACAGATACTTTATGGCAGTCATGTTGCGAAGATACCGGACAAGCTTCCCTCTGGTTTCAACATAGTCATCCCATAAGCCGTTCTTTTCGAGATAATCCTGGATCGCGGCTTCGTCTTCATTTTCTTCCGCCGTTTCCCGGAGGCTTTGAAACTCATCGGTTTCCGCTGCAGTCCTTAGCTTCCTGAGATAATCGCCATCCACAAACGAGGAAAAGTTGACTGCGGAATCAAAGGCGACTTGCTTATAATACCTGTCTATCTGATTTGCGTTGATGCTGTACGCCAAAAAAGCGGTACCAATGGCCACAGCCAATACAGTTATGATGATAAAGATGTAGAGCTTTACGCCGATAGACAATTTGATCTTCATTTCATACGCCTCCATCCGGGGGATTATTATTTCCTGATGCCTTACGGACCGACCGTTAACTTACGTTTCAGAGGTACCGATATCATTAGCCAATCTGTCGCCGGATTGTCTTTTCCTGGCACATCGTTTTTTCATCCAGTTCGAAATTAAAATCAATATGGGTATCCTTGATTTCATGGTTTCAAAAAACAAACAGTTAATTTATTATATAGTAACATAAGTCGTCATTATTTTCAATCCCCAGATAAAAAAACGCTCCCGAAGGAGCGCTTGTACAGTTTCCACTCACCCTTGCGCGAGAACCACCGTACCGGCGAGCAGTGCTCGCCACGGGCCTGTATGGCGAGCACTGCTCGCCGGTACGGATACGGGCCAAACGCTTGAAGGGTGAATGGTAACCTTGTATAATGTCCCCCGGACTGCTCGGCGCACTGATGCGGTACGTGCATACAGTTCCTCTGCAATCCATAGAGCAGCAGGCAGACATCTATGGCGATGCATGTCTCTCTTTCTTTTCTGCTGCAAGCCATAAGACTACGGATGCTGTCAGCCAAACAACCCGGTGAACATTGGTCGATACACTTCCCGGAAAGCCGTCAAATAATGCGTTCCAATCATAAACCGCACCGATCGCATCCATAAAAGCATGATATATCGCACAGGCTATCACGCTTTTCGTGGATTTATAGATTGCCGCCAACGCAAACGCCCAGATAAAAATCGTAATTCCAAATCCGATGATGCTGTCTCCGTAATGGTTTGATGTCGGATCAATAAACACGGGAAAATGCCAGACGAACCATATTGCGGCGGTCAGAAGAACCGAAAACGGATACGGCATCCTTTTGTCCAGCTCCGGCTGCAATAGCCCGCGCCAGCCGGTTTCTTCGGCGATGCCGACAAACGGTATCATGATCAGGAAACCCAGCGGGAACAGATACCAGGGCGCGCCATTGGGCGTTCCGAACAGTATAGCGTACACAAGAGCAAGCAGGCAAAACCCGCCTGTAATCAAGATGGCCTTCGTCTTGTCTTCGGTGTGGAGAATGCTGCGGAGCAGCTGCCGGACGCCGTTTTTTTCTATGAACACGGAAATAATCAGAACCGCGACAAAGGGCATAGGTGTTGAAAGAAGCAGCCCAATCGCGGCATACAGGAAATAACCGGTCGTCATCCGCCCCGTTTCATGGTACTCGATCGAATACGGCAATAGCCAAATATCCAGTGTGAGGTAGCAAAAGGCGGACAGCGCGATGATCAGGAACAAATACCACCATAATCTGTTTGGATGTGCCTTTTTCTCTTCTAATGATATTGCATTCTTCATAAATATCTCCATATGGTAATTTGTTATCGTATACAATACCGTATGAATCTTTGGGGGATAATCTATACATCTGACTCCGATACACCCTGTATCGGCGCAATCAATGTGCTCACAAACGCCGCAACGATCAGAAGATGCAATACGATATGATACAGATCCGGCACATATCGCCCCGGCAAATTAATCAGCTTAATACAATTCCTGAAATAATCGATCTTTCCTTCCACATCCCCCATGAACCCTTTTCCGAATATGCTGTACCATTCGTGGCTCAGAAACTGCGTAATAAACCACATGGAAAGCCATGCCAAATGGATGACTTTCCCGGTTTTGCCCAACGACAGATACAGTATAAATGTAAGCGTCGGAATCAGCAGGAAGATCCATTCGTCCCTGAATGCCCCTTCAACCAGATACGCGTCACCGATCCTCACGCCAAACATTGACAAGGCGTACCAGAGCAGAAGCAGCACATTCAGAATTACAGCAAGTCTTTTTCGCTCATTATTCTTCATCGGTTTGCAATTTCCTGATCCGAAATCCTGAAAGAAGACATTAAGCAAAGGCCAAATCCTTTTTTGTAATTCCTTGACTTAGCCCCACTAAGCCTGCGGAAAATCGCCTTGAAATGCAGGCAAATCCACTCGAAATTGCATCTCCCTGCATTTTGAAACACACTCTAGATATAGATTATCATCAGAATATCGGCGATCAGATGCGCAAGCCCGTGGGCGATCATCGCATATGCGATTCCGTATTTCCTGTACAGATAACCGAAGCCAAGCCCCAGTCCTCCGTTGAATAAGAAGCAGCGCAGCAGGATCACAGGCGTCAGCGCTGTCATCGTCATGGTCGAGGGAATATGCCCGGCCGCAAACAGAATCGCCGAGAGAATATTCGCGATGACATACACCCGTATGGGAATCTCATTTTCGTTCCTGTAGAAAAGCCTGGAGAGAATCAATGTGCACAGGGACATGAAGAACAGTCTCATCATGACCTCTTCGATGATCCCACCGACCAACAGCCCGCCAACAATCTTATAGATGGTTGGCGCCGTCGTATATTGATCCCTGACCCACGTGTTCAACTGGCCAAAGATCAGCTTGTCCCCCGGAAACAGGCACAAAGCAGCGATTGCGGTGATGATCGCGGTGATCAGCACAGCCTTTTTTTCAAGCCGGAACGCCTTCCATAGATGGACTTTCCCGGATATCACGATGCCGATTGCTGCAAGCACCACGCCGAACAGGATGCCGTATTGGAGCATGGAGGATAACGCAACCATTTCCCTTGTGACATTCTGCTCACGAAGCACAGCCAGCGTGCCTTCCGACAATGTATCGTAGCTATAAACCCCGAGACAATACCCGCCGATCAAACCGCCGATCAGGACGAACAACAGATATTTCCAGTTGCCCTCTAATAATTTTTTCATATCCGTTCTCACCTGATTTGTGATTTGTACGAAACCGGACAGTCAAGGGAATACCGCACAATACAACAACACATCTGGCGGTGCCTTATTCGCCAGCCGATATACCGGATCAGTTACTTCGACAGCTTCAAATTGGCGTAAGGCTCGCCCATGAGCACATGTTTGTAGCCCTTACCGGATTCATTTTTTTGACAGAGGAATTCCACTTCTGCTCCGGACTGGAATACCATCACGATATCGCTGCCACCGAACAGGAAGTAACCCATGGGATCCCCCTTTTCAACTTTTGCTCCAACCTGAACAGTATCTTCCCAATTGCAGGAGCAAATCTGAGACATGCCGATGGGCAGGACAGCCACAAGGCCAAATTCTTCGGTGTCAAGTATTACGCAGTCCCGCGTTTCGATCATCTGCCAGCCTGGTATAGCGTCAATCAGGACATAGCGCCGGGTCTCAGGGTCCCATTCAGTAATGCCTCCCGCGCCATTGACGCCAGGAATCTTGCGCACTTCTTTAATGGTGCCACTCACCGGGAAGTGGTAGCGATGGTAATCATTGACATCCAGAAACGTGTGTGTTAGCGTACCGCTGTTAAATGCATCCCCGTACTCGGAGTCTGGTCCCAATAGCTGAGCGATGGATGTAAAATTGGCGGACTTAATGGCGACACCTTCCTCTTGGATAAGGTTGCCGGTTTCATCAATGTGCCATATGCCCTGGGGCACGGAATCTGCCGGTGAAACAACGGTGCTGTCGGCAATGGGACGCACCGAAGGATCGATCAGGTGCCGGGAGAACCATTCGTTGAATGTTTTCCACACATTGCTATTTGCATACCAGCCATTCTGCATATTCATGCTGGGATCATTCTTAATACGCTGATAATAGATGTCGTTCCAGCTTTCCTCTGTGGAGAGGAATGCGCCCCATTCGTCCGAATATTCCTTGCACCAGGAGGCGATGGGCTCATGATACTGGAGGGTGGGATAGTAGTAGCCGAGTCCCTCCAATTCCTCCAGGGGCTGATCCAACAAAAACCAAAAATAATTGATGCTTTGGTCGATAGATCGATAGAGCGTAGGATACTCCGCATCCGTCAGTAACTCCCAGGGCATACAGGTCGTTATCCAGTCAACAAAATCGTACAGTTTCTCCACGCTGTCCACAGGGTTGGTATTCGGGTCGGGATTAATCTCATGCGCACGTCCAATCGATTTTTCCATCAGCGCCATCAATTCGGGATCGCCTTCCAAGTAACCTTGAAGCGAGAGCCGAGCCCTGGAATGGTTTATCCCAAGCTTTGGCGCCGCCTCCGCCAAAGCATGGCTGCCAGCCACTGAAACAGCCAAAAGTAACGCGCTAAACAGAGCAATCAGTTCTCTTCTCATGTTCCTGTATGCCTTCATCGTAGAATTCTCCTTTCATACAATTCTTAATGAGTGATTGGTAACCCTTCATTGGGATACTTTGTCGTCCGGGCTGTATTTCTTCACAAATTCATCAATGGGCAGCGGTCTGTCAAACAGATAACCCTGCAAATGGTCGCAGCCGATCGCGGTCAGGGCGTCAGCCATCTCCTGTGTTTCGATGCCTTCGGCGGTTACCGTGAAGCCCAGCTCCTTGAATGCCGTGACCACATGGGGCAGCAGACTGTCGCGGGTCTTGAAATAATCCCATACAACCTCCATATCCAGCTTGATATCGATAAAGGGATAGTGCTTTACCCGCGTAAGGTTTGAATAGCCACTGCCATAGTCATCCAAAACAAACGGAAATCCTGCGCTGCGAAGGTCATCGATCTGCTCCTTCATCATGTCGTAATCGATGATGGATTGCTCGGTAATCTCCAAATGGATCATCTCTGCGGGAATGTCGTATTGCTTCAGCGCGCCGGTCAAGCGGTCTGTCAGGTCGCGCTGAAGGCACTGTATCGGCGAGAGATTGACGTTGATCCACTTTAATCCTATCGCTCCAATGTCATGATCGTGTATAAAGGCACATGCCTTCCCGAAAACAATGTTGCCTATCTCATCGATCAGCCCATTCTTTTCCGCCACCGGAATGAACAGATCCGGTGGAAGGATGCGGCCATGTCTGTCCCGAATGCGACACAGCGCTTCGGCGGCAATCGTCTTTCGGGTCATGCTGTCTACGACCGGCTGAAGGAATATCTCAACGCTCTTCCGATCTATAGAATCCTCCAGGGTGCGAAGGATATCCACCTCTTCATCAAGCTGCTGGATGCTCATGGCGTCCAGCTTCACGTCATGCGGGGCTGTGGAGTCGGCTCCGCCTACCAGCTCCAGGGCGATACTCAGGTTGTTGACGACCCTGTCCGTGCTGTTCAGGCGGGGCTGGGCCTTAATCTCCGCAAATCCGATTTGCAGGTACACTGTTCCAGAGCCCGTGGTCCATTGCTGGTCGAAGCGCTCATCCAAACGACTGCGTATGGACTCCCAGTCAAAATGCTCCTGCCCCAGCAGCGCGAAGCGCCCTCCGCGAAGATAGAACGGCATACAGTTGGAATAGGTTTGCCGCAGGTAGAGGTTGATCTGGGCTATGGCGTGATCGATCTGCCTGCCGCCATAGATGTTGCGCTCGTTGGTATAGTTCCGCATGACAAAGCCCAGTATGTGATAATCCGGGCGATGGACAGCTTCCTCCAACGCCATCAGGAAGCCGCGCATGTTGAAGGCCTGTCCCCGCTCCGAAAGATACAGATCCGGGTTCTGAAAAGCCAGGTAAATGATGAGCAGGCCCACCAGCGAGAAGGTGTTCATCACCAGCAGGCGTGGTATCAGCTTGCGCACCACTGTTCCCATCAGCAAGGCGACATTGAAGCTCAGACAGCCGATCAGTTCCTGGGTATTGATCTGCCTGCGTTTAAGAAACAGCAGCATCAGCGCCGCAAGGATATAGAACAGGTAGCTATAGAACAGCAGATCGTACCAGGGACCGCTGACATACTTGCCTTCTTCGATACTGAATATCGCCCCTGTGACAAAACTCGTAAGAACCACACATTCGCACAGGACGAAGGGAACCATGAACCACCGCCTCAGCCGCTGGTCATTCAGCCGCAGGATATCCAGTGTGTACTGGAAAAACCCGTAAGCCCGTCCGAAATACAGCACGAAAAACGCCGTGTTCAGCGCGTACAACGCCCACGGTGCGAACCTTTCATGGTTATCATCCGCCCAGCAGGAGAGTATATCAAAGAGGATAATCAGAATTTCCAATACAAGCATGCCCAGATAGGTTCGATTCATGCGGATCGATAACCTGGGCCGGGTGAAATAGAAAAACAGTATCGTGAAGAGCACCATCACGCTCGGAAACATGAAGCTGTAATTCCACATACGCATCTCCTCGGGCTTCTGCTACAAGAACAGAAGGGCGGGTAAGTCATCATTGCCGGTTAATCACAATTCCATTAACACCATGTGGTCTGTTTTACAAACTCTGCTTCCGCTCGGCGGCCTCCTTCAGCATGTGGGCCCCATGGGACAGGCTGCTCTCGCTGTCCTCGGCGCCGCCCACCAGCCTGGACAGCTCCCGCACGCGTCCTTCCTCGTCCAGCAGGCGCACGTGGGTGTCGGTCCGGTCTTTCCCGGCGACCTTTTCCACCAGAAAGTGTGTGTCGCCAAGGGCGGCGATTTGGGGCAGGTGGGTCACGCTGAGCACCTGACGCGTCTTCGCAATCAGGCACATCTTCTCCCCCACCACCTGGGCCATCCTGCCGGAGACGCCGGTGTCGATCTCGTCGAAGATCATGGCGTCAACGCCCTCGGAGTCCACCGATATGGCCTTCAGTGCCAACATCACCCGGGAGATCTCGCCGCCGGAAGCAATGCTCGCCAGCGGACGCAAAGGTTCGCCCGGATTTGGGGAGATCATGAATTCCACCCCGTCCATGCCGGCGGCGGTGGGCTTGGCCAGTGGTTCCACACGCACCTCGAAGCGGGTCTTGCCCATGCCCAGATCCTTCAGCTGCTGGCAGATGCGCTTCGACAACTGTGCGGCGCTGGCGCGGCGTATGGCCGTCAATTCGGCGCAGGCTTCCCGCAGGGCGTTGTCCGCCTCCTTGTAGCGCTTTTTCAGCGCGCTCATCGAGGCGTCGCTTCCCTTGATGCCGTTCAGCCGGTCGGCGGCCTGTGCGCCGAACTCGATCACCTCTTCCACTGTCGCACCGTACTTGCGCTCCAGCTTTTTGATGGTATCCAAACGCGCAGCCACCTTGTCCAGCAGGTCCGGCTCGAAATCCAGGTCGTCCAAAAGCGCCTGCAATTCATATCCCACGTCCTGGGCGCCGTAATACAGCTCCCGCAGGCGGCCCGCCAGTGCAGCGTAGCGCTCGTTGAGCGGGCCGATGCGGTCCATGGCGTCGGCGGATTGCAGCAATGCCTCCTGGGCCGAAGGCGCGCGGCCATCCCCCTGGTAGACCAGGTTATAGGCGCCCTCCACGCTTTGGCGGATCTTCTCGGCGTTTTCCAACACCGACAACTTCTTTTCCAGCTTCTGCTCTTCGCCAGGCTTCAGCTTCGCGGCGCTGATCTCCTGCACCTGGAAGGTCAGCACGTCGACAAGGCGCTCACGCTCGGAGACGTCGTTCATCAGCCGCTTCAGCTCCGCGGCGATGTGGCTCCGCCCGGCGTACAACGCAGCCACCTTGTCCCGGGCGGCAGCATGGGCTTCACCACCAAAGGCATCCAGAAAATCCAGGTGCTTTGCCGGGTTCATCAGCGCCTGATGCTCGTGCTGGCCGTGAATGTCCATCAGCGTTGCGGTCAACTGCTTCAGGGTGGCAAGTGGCACCACCACGTCGCAGACGCGGCATATATTACGCCCGCTGCGGCTCAATTCCCGTCGTATGGCGATCAACCCGTCGTCACTCTCAATGTCAAGCTCCTGCAAAACCGCCTGGGCCCGGGGATTGCCAGACACGTCGAACAGCGCCTGCACCATCCCCCGTTCCGCCCCGGTGCGAATCATTTCCCGATCGGCGCGTCCCCCCAGGGCCAGGTTGATGCTGTCCACCACGATGGACTTGCCCGCGCCGGTTTCACCCGTAAGCACATTGAATCCCTGCGCGAATTCGATGCGCAGCGATTCAATGAGGGCGATATTCTTGATTGTCAGCTCTACAAGCATGTGTCGCTCCGATCAGCCGTTGAGCATGTTGTTGAACTTGGTCATCAGGGCGTCCGCCGCCTCGTTGGAGCGCGTGATGATCAGCAGCGTGTTGTCGCCGGCGATGGTGCCCATAACCTCGCTCCATTTCATGGAGTCGATGGCTTCGCCCGCGGCGTTCGCGCTGGCCGTGATCGTGTTGACGACGATCAGGTTGTTGACCGGCTCGATGTTGATGATGGAATCGGCCAATATACGCGCGAAGCGGTCGTTCATGCCCTTCTCTGCCCGCTCCACGGTGGCATACTTGTAGCCGCCATGCTCGGACAATACCTTCAACAGCCTCAGTTCCTTGATGTCCCGGGACACCGTCGCCTGCGTCACCTTGACGCCCCGTCGCATCAGCTCATCGGCGAGATCCTCCTGGGTCTCTATATCCTTATTTTCAATGATCTCCAGTATGAGATTATGGCGCGCGCTCTTCATTAGTGTGAAGCCCCCCGATTGTAGGATAGCGGAAAAACCCAATTGCGCTGCCGTTCAGTGCGTCCACTCGGACAGCTTGTTGCGGAGCAGGCCGTAATAGTTTCTCTCGCGCAGGCGCACAAAGCGCGCCTGCCTGACGGAGCGGCGGATGGTGATTTCCGGACATTCACGATCCAGCATGATCACGCGCCTGCCGTCCAGCACCGCCTGAGCGCCACCCCGGTCATCCACCATGCGCACGGTTATGCGCTCGTCGGCGGACACCACCACCGGCCTGGCGTTCAGCGTGTGCGGACAGATGGGCGTCAGCACAAAGCAATCCAAACCCGGCAGCACCACCGGCCCACCGGCAGACAGCGAATAGGCGGTCGATCCCGTCGCGGTCGCGACAATCAATCCATCGCCGGAAATGCAATCCACCATTGTGCCGTTTGCTTCGTATTCGAGAGAAACAATCCTTACGGAAGGCGTCGCGCGGGTAATGATAATGTCGTTCAGGGCAAAAAACTTTCGGTAGTCCTGTCCCTCCACCATCATCGTCGTGCGCGTATCCATGGCATAATCCCCGTTCAACAGCCTGTCGATGACGCGATCGTCCAGCTCGTCCGTCTCGAGCTCCGTCAGGAAACCCAGGCGGCCCAGGTTGACGCCCACGATGGGCAGGTCGTTTTCAATCGCGTAATCGAGGCCGGAGAGAATCGTGCCGTCGCCCCCAAGAACGATCAGCAGTTGACAGCGGTCGAACCGGTCCACCAGGCAATCCGTCATGCCCATGTTGGCGTTCAGAGCGGCATTCAGGCAAACATCCACGCCCCGCTTGCGCAACATGCCGATCAATTTTTCGGCCACGCCGAGCCCCTGGCTTTTGGATGAATTCCAGTGAATACCTATACAGCGAACGGACACCAGCAACCACTCCCTGTTTATACAATATACCAAAGCGTTCCCGAGTTACAAGCCCCCTGAGACGGATTTAAAAAAATTGTCATAAGCGCGGTTAATTGTAACATCTATAGAAATATCGCGAAGAAAATTAGTTGATTTGTCATATTGCTTCAGGTATAACAAGAATTCTATGTTACCTTCCGGGCCCCGTATCGGCGAATAGTCCAGGCCCGCGACGCCCCATCCGAGGGTGGGTATAAATCCGGTTATATCCTTCAGCACCTTTTCATGGACCGCCCTGTCCCGCACGACGCCCTTCTCGCCCACCTCGTCCTTTCCAGCTTCAAACTGGGGCTTCACCAGCGCCACAAAACCCTGGTTCTCATCGGCCAGCACGCCCAGAGCCGCTGGGAGCACCGCCTTGAGGGAGATAAATGAGACGTCGGTCGCACCGAAATCGGGCCGGGGATCGAATGCCTCCGGTTTCAGGAAACGGGCGTTGGTGCGCTCCATGCACACTACACGCCCGTCGCTGCGCAGCCGGTAATCCAGCAGGTTATAGCCTACGTCCACCGAATAGACCCGCTTTGCGCCTGCCCGAAGCATCACGTCGGTAAATCCGCCGGTGGAGGCGCCCACGTCCACGCACACCCTGCCGTTCAGGTCGATGCCGAATACCTCCAGCGCCTTCTTCAGCTTGTGGGCCCCTCGGCTGACATAAGCGTCCAGCTCACCGCGTACCCGCAGCACATCATCATGCTTCAAAAGCTCGCTGGGTCGCAATATCTTCCGATCGCCGGCCATGACCCGGCCCTCCATGATCAGCGCCCGGGCCAGGGCGACGGATTCCAGCCCCAAATCGCTGACGAGGGCTTCATCCGCCCTGCGCTTCTTCATCGCTGAGCCTCCTCAATCTCCGACAGCCGCCTGTGAATGCGTTGGGCGATGGACATCGCGTCCAAAGCGCATTCCGCCGTCTGCTCGGCCACGGTGGCCTGGGCGATGAACCGATTCGGCAGGCCCAGCGTCAGCACCGGAATACCGATATTCCCCGTCGCCAGCACATCCAGCACACCCTCGCCAAAGCCTCCGGCCAACACGTTCTCCTCCACGGTCACGACAAGCCTGACGCCCGCAGCCTTCCTGAGCAGCAGATTCTTGTCCATCGGCGCTATGAAGCGGGCATCCACCACGCCGGCGGAGATGCCCTTGCCCATCAGTTCAATGGCCGCCTGCATCGCCATGGGCACCATGCGTCCCACAGCAAAGATCATCACATCCCTGCCGTCGCTGAGCAGCTCCCACTGGCCAATGGAGAAGCGCTGCTGGCTCTGTATGCCGGGTCCCATGTCCTCGCAGCCCTTGGGGTAGCGTATGGCCATCGGGCCGCTGTAATCCTGGCTGATCTCCACCAGCTTCTTGAGGTCCCGCACATCCCTGGGCGCGGCGACCACCATGCCCGGGATGCTGCGCAGGAAGCTGAGGTCAAACGCACCCTGGTGCGTCTCACCGTCCTCGCCCACCAGGCCGGCACGGTCGATCAGGAAGGTGACGGGCAGGCCGTTGCGACACACGTCCACCATGATCTGGTCATAAGCCCTTTGCAGGAATGTGGAATAGATGGCCACATAGGGTTTCAAGCCCTGGCTGGCCATGCCCGCCGCCATGGTAACGGCGTGCTCCTCGGCGATGCCCACATCGAAAAAGCGATCCGGATGGGCCTTCTGGAAGACGTCCATGCCGGTGCCCATGGGCATGGCGGCGGTGATGGCGCAAATGCGGATGTCATTGTCCGCCATGTCGGCGAGCTGGCTGGCCACCACCTTGCCCGAAGCCATCTCCCCCTCCTGCTTCCGGGAACCGGACTCCAGGTAAAACGGCGCGACGCCGTGGAAGGTGACGGGATGGTCCTCGGCGGGCTGGTAGCCCCGGCCCTTTTGGGTAACCACGTGGATCAGCTGGGGCTTGTCTTCTCCCTTTGCCCGGCGCAGCACGCGGATCAGGTGGCGAAGGTCGTGGCCGTCCACGGGGCCGATGTACTTGAAGCCCAGGGCCGAGAAGAACTTGTCGTCCACGAAGAGGGAACGAATCTTGTTCCTGAACTTGCTGAGGGCGCGGTAGAGGGGCTCGCCGAACTTCGGGTGCTTTTCCAGCCGATCCCGCACCCCGTGCTTGACGGCGATGTAGCCCTTGCTCTGACGCAATCGGGTCAGGTAGCGGCTGAGCGCGCCCACGTTGGGTGCGATGGACATGTCATTGTCGTTCAGCACCACGATCATGCGGGTGTTGCTCTGGCCGGCGTCATTGAGCGCCTCGTAGCACATGCCGCCGGTCAGGGCTCCGTCGCCCACCACGGCCACGACCTCGTTGTCCCCCCGCATGATGTCCCGGGTCCGGGCCATGCCAAGAGCGGCGGATATGGCCGTGGAGGCATGGCCCGCCGTAAACGCGTCGTATTCGCTCTCGTCCTGCTGGGGAAAGCCGCTGATGCCACCCTTCTGGCGAAGGGTGTGAAAGTCCTGGTAGCGCCCGGTCAGCAGCTTGTGGGCATAGGACTGGTGCCCCACGTCAAAGACCAGCTTGTCCACCGGGGTGTCAAACACGTAGTGTATGGCCACGGTCAGCTCCACCGCGCCCAGGTTCGAGGCAAGGTGGCCGCCGTGCTCCGAGACTACGTTGATGATTTCAGCCCGCAGCTCCCCACAGAGCTGTCTCAACTGCTTGATATTCAGCTTTCTCAGATCTGCCGGTTCGTGTATCTGCTCTATCAGCATCCGTCGTTCTCCAGTATGGGAATGTAGACAAATAAGTTGTGCAGAGTGCGCAGTATAAATTCGTCAGTGCAGGGCGAAGGAAGGAAGCGTACCGGGGTACGTTGACCGACGACAACGTGGCAATGGCGGATTCAGGCAAGCAATATGCACAAATTATCTGTCGAAGGTTTCTGAACAGTTACCTTGTGCGATCCACCATGGCGTCCACCAGTTCGCGGAAGAAGGCCGCGCGGTCGAGGAGGGAGGCGTGCCGGGGCACGTTGACCGACGACAACGCAGCAATGGCGGATTCAGGCAAGCATCATGTATGAATAATTTCTGCACAGGCCCTTACCTGGTGCGATCCACCATGGCGTCCACCAGTTCGCGGAAGAAGGCCGCGCGGTCGCCGAAGCGCGAAATGGCGTCCAGCGCCTCGCTGTGCAGCTGCGCCACCCGTGCCCGCGTGCCCTCCAGCCCGTAGGCGGAGACACAGGTCAGCTTGCCGCTCTCGGCATCCTTGCCCAGGGTCTTCCCCATGTCGGCCTGGGTGCCGGTGACATCCAACAGGTCGTCACTGGCCTGGAACAGCAGCCCGAAGGCCCTGCCGTAGTCGGCAAGGGCTTTTACGTCATCCTCCCCGGCCCCGCACAGCATCGCCGCTGCGCGAAGGGGATGGATGAACATGCAGGCGGTCTTGCCGTACTGGATATACGCCAGCGCGCGCTCATCTGCGATGCCGGAGCGCTCGCAATACAGGTCCATCACCTGGCCGCCGATCATGCCGGCAACGCCTGCGCCGGCAGCGATCTCGCGGATGGCCCCGAGGTATCGCGCCGCCCCTTCGGGATGGGCACAGGCATGGTTCAGCATTGTCTCGAAGGCTACGTTCAGCAGGCCGTCGCCCGCCAGGATCGCCTGGCCCACGCCGAAAACCACGTGGTTGGTGGGGCGGCCCCGGCGCAGAGTGTCGTCGTCCATGCCGGGCAGGTCGTCGTGAATCAGGGAATAGGTGTGTATCATCTCCACCGCACAGGCAAAGTCCAGGGCGTCCGCAGTGTCGCCACCCAGCATATCCACCGCCGCCAGCAGCATGCTGGGGCGCAGGCGCTTACCGCCCGCCTCGAGGCTGTAGCGCATGGACCGGCTCAGCAGCCCGGGCATTTCACCGATTTCAAAGCGATCGTCCGCAACCACTGCGGGAATCTCGTTCAGCCGCCGGTTGACCCGGCTGGCGTAATCGTTCAGCGTCATCATAGGGCCTCCTCGGCATCAAGCTCGGTTTCTCCGGCGTCCGTCAGTACGCGGATGCGCTTGTCGCCTTCATCCAGCAAGGCGCTCAGGCTGTTTTTCAGTGCGAGGGCCTTTTCGTAAGCCTTGAAGGAATCCTCCAGGGACAGCTCCCCGGCCTCCAGGCCCTGTACCAGCGCCTCCAGCTCCTGCATGCCCTCTTCAAAGGTTATCTTCTTTTTCATCGGTGTCCATCCTTTGACTCTATAGCGGTGATATCGGCCAGCAGCTCCCCGTCAGAAAAGCAGACGCGCACCGGCAGTCCCCCGTCGGCGAGAGTCGCCCGTGGTACAATGTGCCCTCCCTGCCTGACGACAGCGTAGCCCCGATCCATCACCGAGGCCGGATCCAATGCCCGCAGCGACGCCGACAGGGCATCCAGCCTGTGTCGGCAACGCTCCAAACGCGCCGGCATGACCTTACACAGCCGGCGTTCTATGGCCTCCAGCTGGTTCAGTCTGGGCTCAATCAGCGTCCGACCGGGCGATGTCAACACAGTGGAGGCAGTCAGGCGCTCCAACGCCAGGCGGCGCACCCGCTGTCCGCTGCGCAGCGCTCCGGCCAGCCGCGCCACCATGCCGTCCATATCCGCCTTCAATTGGTCCAGCCTCGGCACGGTCAGCTCCGCCGCGGCTGAAGGCGTCGGCGCCCTCAGATCTGCCACGAAATCCGATATGGTGAAGTCCACCTCGTGGCCCACACAGCTGACCACGGGAATGGGTGACGCGGCGATGGCCCGTGCCACGACCTCCTCGTTGAAGGCCCACAGATCCTCTATGGAGCCGCCGCCCCGCCCCACCAGCATCACGTCGCAGGCCTTTGCCCGGTTCAGGCGGTCCATGGCACGCACGATATCCGCCGCGGCCCCCGGCCCCTGCACCAGGCAGGGCGATACCACGATGCCCACATTGGGATTGCGCCGCCGTGCCACGTGGATGATGTCCCGGATCGCGGCCCCGGTCCTGGAGGTCACCACGCCGATAGCCTTCGGAAGGGTGGGAATCTCCCGCTTCCGCGCCGGGTCGAACAGTCCCTCGGCCATCAGCTTCTGCTTGAGCTTTTCAAAGCGGATATACAGCTCGCCCTGACCGGCTTTACGCATAGCGGTGACGTACAGCTGGAAGCTGCCGTTCTGCGGATAGATCGACGCCGATGCCCGCACCGTCACCCGCATGCCGTCGGCGGGCTGGAAATCCAGCCCCAAGGCGTGCTGGCGGAACATCACGCACTGCACCCTGGCTTTTTCATCCTTCAGGGAGAAGTAGCGATGGCCGCTGTAGTGGTGCTTGTAGCCCGAAATCTCGCCGCTGACCTCCAGTGACCGCAACAGCGGATCGCCTGCCAGCAGCCTGCGGGCATATTCGTTCAATTCGGAGACGCTCAGTGCCTCCGCGCCGTATGCCTGGCCGTTCATGCCTCGTCCCGGAGGCTCTCGTCCTCGTCCAGGGCGCGGCCAAGATTGCCCAACACGCCGTTGACGAAGCCGCCGGCCTTGTCCGTGGAATACTGGTTGGCCAGTTCCACAGCCTCATTGATCACCACGCTCCTGGGCGTCTCGCCCAGCATCAGTTCGTGGGCGGCCAGTCGCAGTATCGCCAGATCTACGCGGGTCACCCGCTCGATCGACCAGCCCTTCAAAAACGGTTTCAGTTTTTCGTCGATGGAGGCGACATTGGCCACGACACCCTCAAACATGCGGTTCATGAAGTCGGCCTCCCGTTCGTTGGGCTTGACCTCCAACAGGTTCAGCCGCGTCTCCTCGCCGCCATCGCCACCCATCTCCCACTCATAGATCAGCTTCATGGCCTGGGCCCGGGCCATCGTTCTATCCATAACCAATACCTGCCTTTTCGCATAAGTGTTGAAAAGCAACGCTTCAAAGCGCAACTGTTGCGGTGGCACTGATACGTGCCGCCGCAACAGGGTTCATTCATCGATTGCTCAGCCGCCGTCATTCCTCAGGCTTCGTCTCCTCCGGGGTTTCGACATCCCCGTCGCTCTCCCGGGCTTTCATGGCGGCATAATCCTTGGCAAACTCGGATTCATAGGGTTTGTCCGGGTCATAGGCGGGCGTCTGCGCCCCTGTGACAGCATCCGCCCCGGCGGTAACCTCCGTCTCGGTGGAAGCTTCGGCCCCGGCAGGCGTCTCCACCGCCGCTGGCGCGTTCTCCCATGTGTAGGTCGCGGGTTGTTCTGCAGGCGCGTCGTCCGTGGAAACCGGCTCCGGCTCGCGATCGTAACCGGACACGGTCGCCTGGGACGCGTAAGTCGGTGTGGCTGTGTCCGCCTGGGGTTTGTTGCGCCCCAGCATGTGGCGGGAGGTATCGGCCTTACCGTTGACGGCGTCGATGGTAACCGTCACCGACTGCACAGAGACCCCACAGCTGTCCTCAACAAACTGGGTGATGGCGCGCCGCATGTTGGCCGTGAGTGTGGGCACGTGGGCGCCGTTCGTGATAGCTGCGGTGATGCCGATGACGATGGACTCGTCCGCGCCTTCGATGTCAATCTTCATGTCAGATATGCCGTCGATGGTCCGCACCGACTGGCGCACCATCTGTTCCACGGCGGATACGGCGATGCGCACCCTGCCCTTTTCGTCAGAGCCCACGGTGATGAAGCCCTGTTCTTCGCGTCGCCTGCCGCGAAGCAGCCGCAGAAGCACAGCTACCGACAGCGCCACATACAGCGCCAGAATCACCACGCCCAGTATGCGCGCGCCCACGCTGCCCAGGGAGCTCTCAGCCCTTGCGATCAAATCGCCCCGCAGGTTTGGCAGAATAATGCACAGCGCAAATGCCACGCAAATCATCAGGGAGCACAGCCAGTGAAGCAGCATCAGTATCTTATTGCCCAAATTCAGTCTCATACGCACCTCATTCCACCGCGGCCCCTATCAGGCTCGGACGCGCGGGATTTTCCGCTGTTCTGGTTTTGTCATGCTTCGTCTTTCCCGGATTAGAGTCTATTTCGAAAATCGGAACGATGCACTATCGGCGCCTTTGCCTCCATCCCTGTGTTGCTTTTCCTTGATTTACCTGGCGGTAAATTGAATAATCTGCAACAGACGGATGGCAAAAAAGGCACCGCCAGGCGTGCCGCCGTATAGTGCGGCATTTTCTTAATCTTCCTCTGATTTATCCTCGTCGAAGGCATCTTCGACCTCTTCCTCGGATTCGGGCGCCTCGGAATCCTCTTCCGCGTCGTCATCCCGGGGGTCTTCTTCTTCGGTCCGCGCCGCAACGGCCTCGGCCTCGTTCGCCAACACCTCATCCGCCTCGTCAGCATCCCCGGTCGCCGCCTCCGCCGCTTCCACTTCAGGCACAGCCTCCGCCTCGGCGGTCTTCTCCAGCATCTTGCGGTGCTGCTCATCCAGCTCGGCGTTGGCGCGCTGCTCGCGCTCGAAGCTGATACCGGTCACGTGAACGTCCACGTTCTTCACGTCCAGGCCACTCATGGTCTCGATGGCCTTCTTCACATTCTCCTGGATGTTCTTGGCTACGTCGGGAATGGGCGAGCCGTAATCCACGGTGATGGTCACATCCACGGAAACCCTGTTGTCCTCCAAATCTATGCGAACGCCCTTTGTCAGGTTGCGGTTGCTCTTGCGGGAAAACATGTCTGCCAGTCCTGAAGAAGGAGAAATCATGCTGGCGACGCCGTCGACCTCGGTGGCTGCGAGACCGGCGATGGTGGCGACGACTTCCGTGGCGAAGGAAACCGTGCCGTTGGGATTCTCATTCAGCTTAACATCGGAAGGATAATTATCGCTCATATTGCATACCTCCTTATACAGAATACATTATAGCAGAAAACACGTCGTCGCGCAAATACTTTCCGTTATTTTACCGGAATGATTTTCACATTCCCGCCCGTCAGGCCCGTTTGAGACATAACCAGGTCCAATATCACGGCGCTTTGGGCGTGGGTCAGTTCCTCCCCGCGGATGAGCACGTTGGCCGCCGCGTCGCTGACACTGACGAGGGCATCCTCAAAGCCCCGGCTTTGCAATACGCCCTCGATGGCGCTCTCCGCCCGGGCGTGCTCCAGCATGTCCAGCAGCTGACTCCTTGCCAGTGCTACGGTCTCCGCGTCGCCATCAGGTGTATGGATGATGTCGTTCAGCTCAGCCTCCTGCCGGGCGCGAAGCTGTTCCCGCTCCAGGCGAAAGGCCGCCATCGGATCGCTCTTGACCAGGCTGTAGGCCGGTGCGCTGCCCGCCCGGTTCACCTGCCTGAGCACCAATGCCCTCGTGAGAAGCGCATCCGCCGCCAGCAGCCCCGCCAGTACCAGCAAACCCAGGCCCCACCTTGTCGCCATCTTCATATTCCACCTCCAAAGGTCTCACCGCCGATGATCTCAATCCTCTCCGGCACAACGTCCAGCAGTGCCGACACCGCGCGCTGCAGGCGCAAGTAAGTCTGCATGTCGGAAAGGCCTTCCGCAACGATCAGCACGCCCGTCACAGCGCCATCCTCCCCCTGGGTGATCATGGCACTGACCCTGCCCGCGCCCTCGATGCGCTGCAATACCCGCTCCACCCTCAATTCCAGCGGGGTGCCAGTCTCGCCGTCCCCGCCGTGGTTGAGCAGCATCAGCGCCAGCAGCGCCGCCAGTGCCAGGGCGGCGAACCACTCGAACCTGCGCGCGCCGCGGAACCCCTCCAATAGCTGCTTCACCATACGGCGCCTTTCTTCTTGAAAACTTTGTTTCAGAGTAACTGTTCGTCCAGGCGAAAGGAAATGTAGCGACTCCATCTCGTGCGCGGGAAGCGCGCACGATACCGCTTTGCTGCCACTGTGGCAGCCCGGAGGCCGCCGCTACAGGCGATAAAAGATACGTTTGATTGGCTGAACAGAAACGTTTCAGAACAGCCTGACAGCCATGCGCAGGGCGCACAGCGTCGCTGCCAGCGCGCAAAGGGACCGGAAGGACTTCGCCGCAGAGCCTGTTCCGGTCAACATTTCCATCGTCGCCACGGCCACGCAGATGCCGAACAGCTCTCGGGCTGCCTCCGTCAGCGCCTGCATGTCCATACGTCTCCCTCCAACCTCAAAAACCCAGCAGTCCCAACCCCGTTCCAAGCAGCAGCGCCACCAGCAGCACGCTGCCGGCGTACAGCGCCAGCAGCAGGCGGGCGATCTCGCCATACCCGGCAGCGATGCGGGTGATGCCCGGATCCGCCACCGGCTCGATGAGGGCCGAGACCAGCTTCACAGACAGCATGTGCGCCCCTAACTGGAGCGCGGGCCCCACGGCGGTGGCGAGCAGTACCAGCATACCAGCCACGCCCACGGCATTGCGCACCGCCAGTGCCGTCTCCATCAACGCCCCGGAGGAGTCGGCCACAGATCCTCCGATGAATGGAATCATCCCCCTCAGCGCCTGACGCATCGCCTGGTTCGTTGCGCCGTCCCGGGTCGCCGCCAGACGCCCCTGAAGGGCCATCAGGCCCACGAACGCGGCAATCAGCATCCCCACGCTCCAGGTAATCGCCCTGCACATCAGCCGAAACAGCCTGTCCAGCCTGAACCGGTCTGAAAGGCTGCCTCCGGCGGCGACGATGGCAGCGATTCCGGACAGCGGCAGTCCCCAGGCGACCAGCGCGTTTTCGATGCCGTCGGCGCAGATGGCGGACAGCGGCGTCAGCGTCGCCGCCGAAGCCGCTCTGCCCGTCAGCGCCAGCGCCGCAGCGACCACCGGCGCGGCGGTGTTGGCAATCCGAACCGCGACAGCCATGCCCTGCCGTGCAAGTGCCAGCGCCCCGGCATATTGCCGCGCAAGGCTATAGGCGGTCGCAAGTCGGCACAACAGCGTCAGCGGCCCACTGTCCGCGCCGAGGACCATTCCCAGCGCCAGCGTCACCAGTACCGGAAAAACCAGCGCAGACAGCGCCGGAAGCAGCGCGCTCCTGACCGATTCTAACAGCTGCCGGAGGGCCTGCGCAGGTATATCCCTGCTGACAGGCAGTTTCCCGGACAGCGCCATTCCGGCAATCTCCCGGACATTCGGACCATCCAACGCTTCCGAGAGTGCCTCCAGCTCTGCAAAACCGGCCTTGTCCAGCAACGCCCCGGCGGGTTCCTCGGACAGTGCCCCGGGAATCAGCAGCAGGAGCAGCACTGCCAGCAGGAACAGCCTTTTCATGTCAGCGCGTCAGTGATCAAGCCCGTGATTTGGCAGAGCATCGGCGCGCACAGCGCCAGCGTCGCCAGGCGCGCGGCCAGACCTATTCGCCCTGCCAGCGCCCTTTCCCCGGCGTCCGTGCACAGCTGGGTCCCCAGCTCGGACACGATGGCAATACCCGCCCCCTTCAGGATCACGGCAGTCACGTCGTCGTCCTGGCCCAGCAGCTGCCTAAAGCTCTTCAGCA
>ONJE01000366.1 GCA_900318045.1 uncultured Eubacteriales bacterium | reverse complement strand
GAAGGCGAAGGCCGAGGATTTTAAGGACACCCTCGACAAGAAACGCCTGGAAAGATTCATAGATGACCGGATTAACTATGTCCTCGATTGCTACGACGCAGCTGCGCTCCTGATTGTCGACGCGGAGCTGTCGATCCTGGAAGTGGCAAAAGCGCTGAATGAGTATGACGCGCGCTTTGGCAGCGATGCGGAGCCGGAGGCTCTTCCAGCTGCCGATACAGAGGCGTAAGCCAGCAATATCGCGCGGCTGTTCGTTGATTTCAGACGGCAGCCGCGCAGTATATTCCGGCGGCGCAGCAACCCGCCCGGTAGAACTGTATGCGCAGCGGTACCTGACAGCGGTGTATGCAGGAAATGACAGGAGGAGAGATTATGCTCTTTCAGGAACTGGGAAAACTTAAGCGGTCATCCATCATGACCTCGATTATTCTTATGGCGGTCGGAATCATGATGGTTATTTGTCCGCCGCAGTATATTGACACGCTGGTCTCGGCGCTGGGATACGGGATGGTGACCCTGGCTGCCGTGATGATAATGGACTTTCTTTCCAGCAAGAAGGTCCTGATGAACTATATTTATCTTACCGGGGCGCTTCTCCTGGCGTTGCTGGGCATCGCTGTGCTGACGCTGGAAGACATCGTCCGGGTGCTCGGTATAGTATTCGGACTGGTGCTGATCGGCATCGGAGGCATCAGCCTCGTCAGAGCCTGGATGTTTGCGCGGCGGGCGGAGCTCAAGAACTGGTGGCTGCTGGCCTTGCTCTCCGGGATCATGATCGTGTTCGGCCTGCTTTTGCTGATCAACCCTTGGTGGAAGGAGATCACTCAGCTGTTTGACGTGATTGGCTGCATGCTGCTGTATTCTTCTGCAGTGGGCATTGTGCGCCTGATCTTTCTTTGGCCGATCAAGGGCGAATAAGGAGGGCTGAACGATGGAAGAAAATAAGAACATAGAAATGCAGGCAGCAGGCGATACGCCGGAAGCGGTGGATCAGAAGCCGATGAGCGAAGTGGAAAAGCGCAGGGCCCAACTGGAGGAAACGCAGCGTTCCGTCCAGAAGGCCAAGGAAGAAATCGCGTCCAGCCGGCAGCGCGCCTCCGAGGCAAGCAAGGAAATCGCTTCGGCCAGAAAAGCGATAGCCGAACAGAAAAAGCAGGTCAGGAAAGCCGAGCGGGACGAGAAAAAACAAAAGCGCCAGGAAGCCGTGACAAGAAGCAAGGAAGAAATGCAGCAGGAGCTGGAGCGCCGCAAGCAAGCCTTGGTGCACACCAAGGCTGAGCTGAGCGACAAAATGAAGAAGCTGCTCTCCGGCGACATCAAGGCGATGAACAAGTGGAAGAAGACGCGGGCAGCGGAGATTCTGGCTGTGTTTGCCAAGCATAATTTTTACGCCGGCGGCCTGACTCCCGTGGAACTGCGCACCACCCTCGAGGACCTGGGTCCAACCTATGTCAAGATCGGCCAGATCATGTCCAGCCGCGTGGATATGCTGCCTGTCAGCTACTGCAAGGAGCTGGAAAAGCTTCGTCAGAACGTGAAGGAGCTGGATCCTGAAATCGCCAAGGCGGTGATCGAGCAGGAGACGGGCAAGAAGATAGACGAATTGTTCCTTGAATTCCGGGATAAGCCCCTGGGCTCCGCCTCCATCGGCCAGGCCCATCTGGCCGTGCTGAAGGACGGCACGAAGGTGGTTACCAAGGTGCAGCGTCCGCTGATTGCTGAAATGATGCGGGAAGACTTCGTACTGCTCAAAAAACTGGCAACCGCCGTGAACGTCGTGAAGGAAGCGGATGAAGACAGCGAGCAGATGGTCGACCTCATGTCGGTGATCGAAGAGCTGGAAAAGGTCGAGAACGAGGAACTGGATTTCCGCGTCGAGGCGGAAAACACCCGTTTCTTTAAGGAAAACTGTATCGAGGACGAGGAAAAGATCACGTGCCCCACGGTCATCGACGAACTGACCACCGAGCGGCTCTTCACCATGACCTTCGTGGATGGCTATTCCATCTCCAAGCGAGATCGGCTGATTGAGGAAGGATATGATCCGGAACAGATCGGTTCCGTGATCCTGGATAACTATCTGCATCAGGTGCTGGATGTGGGCACCTTCCATGCCGATCCCCACCAGGGCAACATCATGGTCAGCCATGGCAAGCCCGTCTGGATCGATTTTGGCATGATCGGGCGCATCAGCGATGCGGATGTGAACATTATTCAGTCGCTGATCCTGTCCCTGATCGAGCGGGATCTGGACAAACTTGTCAACGCCATCATGTCCATGGGCGCCGCCTCTCCCCAGACCAACCGCGGCAAGCTGATGGAAGATGCGGACATGATGTTCGACAAATATATGAACGTCACAAACCTGCAGGAGCTGGATCTATCATCCCTGCTGGATGAGGTCATGACACTGGCGGACAAGCATCATATCTCCCTGCCCGGCAAATATACCATGCTCGTGCGTTCTATCGCCACGATCGAAGGCGTGATCGAGCAGCTGTGTCCGGAGCTCAACCTGTTCCAGCAGATCACCGACAAGCTGATGGAGCGGGTAAAGCAGACGATCGATGTGGAGCAGAAGCTTCTCGCCGCCGGCAAGGACGCGCTGGACATCGGCAAAAAGGTTTCCAGGATGCCCAGCCTTGCGTATGACGCGCTGAACAACATGGTGAAGGGCCGGACAAAAATAAGCTTCGAGCTGACCGGCTATGAGGACGTCCTCAAGAGCCTGAACACAACCGTCAAAAATATTGTGTTTGCGCTCTTTTCCTGCGTGCTGTTCATTGGGTCGTGC
>ONJE01000014.1 GCA_900318045.1 uncultured Eubacteriales bacterium | reverse complement strand
AGGGATATGCCTTCCTCCCGCGCCCATGCGGTGAAGAATTCGTGGGGCAGCCGGGTCATGATGCCCACGCCGTCGCCGGTGGTGCCCAGGGCGTCCGAGCCCGCGCGGTGGGCCAGGCGCTCCACGATGGTGAGCGCCTGGTCCACGGTGCGGTGCGTTGCCCTGCCGCTCAAATCGACGATCGCGCCGACGCCGCAGGATTCATGCTCCAATTCCGGGTGATAGAGCGGGTATTGCTGGTCATACATCGTTGGAACCCCCTTGTAACAACTGTGCGGCATACTCTGTCATTTTGATGCCATGCCGCATGGCGTACTGCTGCATGCGCCGATGGGCTTCCGGTTCGCCTATTTCGTATTGCTTCATCAACAGACGCTTCGCATCCTCTACCAGTGCCTTGTCACGGCCCTGCCTGTGCGGCATTCGCATGGAGTGAAACTGGGCCAGCATCTCGACCGCGCCAAGCACCGCGTTGCCGGCACAGGGGTAAGCCAGCTTGAACACCTGAGGTGATTCACAGGCGTTGAGCGCTTCCGGCCTGCCAATCAGGAGGAACTGGAAGCTGTTCCCAAAGTCGGTGGCAAGTTCGTCCGGCTGGATGCCGGAGAGGAGCACGATGCCGTCCTCGCATTCTGTAAGGGTCCGTCGCAGTTCGCCCTCCGAGGCGCAGAGACGGAAGATCGAATGCCCCGATGAAGCCAGCAGACGTGAGAGCTGAGTGCGACTGGTCTCAGAGGTGCCTGCGATTACGATTCTGGCCACTGGCTTCACCTCCATTCAACGCGATGACCTGACGTTAATACATCACCAGATATCTGTCGATCTCCCAGGAGCTGACGTGCGTCCGATAGGCGTCCCATTCCTTTTCCTTGCCCTCGACGTACTGGGAAAGCACGTGCTCGCCCAGCGCCTCGCAGATGACTTCGTCGGCCTTCAGGCACTTCACGGCCTCGTGCAGCGTGCCCGGCAGGCTCTCGATGCCCTTCGCCGCGCGGGTGGCGGCATCCATGGCGAAGATGTTCTCGGTGATTTCCTCCGGCGGGGTCAGGCCCTTTTCGATGCCGTCCAGGCCCGCCGCCAGGCACACCGCCATGTTGAGGTACGGGTTGCAGCTCGGGTCCGGGCATCGCAGTTCCACGCGAGTACTCATGCCCCGGGATGCGGGAATGCGGATCAGCGCGGAGCGGTTGCTGGCGCTCCAGGCCAGATAGCAGGGCGCTTCATAGCCCGGCACCAGGCGCTTGTAGCTGTTCACCAGCGGGTTGGTGATGGCCGCCATGCCCCGCACATGCCCGAGGATGCCCGCGACGAAGGAATAGGCTTCTTTGCTTAAGCCGCGGCTGTCAGAGGGGTCGGCAAACACGTTCTTGCCGTCCTTGAACAGGCTCATGTTGGTGTGCATGCCGGAGCCGTTGATGCCAAACACCGGCTTGGGCATGAATGTGGCGTGCAGGCCGTTCTTCTGGGCCAGGGTCTTTACCGCCAGCTTGAAGGTCATGATGTTGTCGGCGGCGGTCAGGGCGTCGGCATACTTGAAGTCAATCTCGTGCTGGCCCGCGGCCACCTCGTGGTGGCTGGCCTCGATCTCAAAGCCCATCTGCTCCAGCGCCATGCAGATCTCCCGCCGGGTGCTCTCGCCATGATCCAGCGGCCCCAGGTCGAAGTAGCCCGCCTCGTCACTGGTCGTGGTGGTGGGCCGGCCCCGTTCGTCGGTCTGGAACAGGAAGAATTCCATCTCCGGGCCCACGTTGAAGCTGTAGCCCATGTCCGCTGCCTTCGCCAGCACCCGCTTCAATGTGCCGCGGGGGTCGCCCATGAAGGGCGTGCCGTCCGGGTTGTACACGTCGCAGATCAGCCGCGCCACCTTGCCGTGCTGGGGCCGCCAGGGCAGGATCGCGAAGGTGTCCAGGTCGGGCCGCAGATACTGGTCGGATTCGTTGATGCGGACAAAGCCCTCGATGGAACTGCCATCGATCATGATCTCGTTGTTCACGGCCTTCTCCACCTGGCTGGCAGTGATGGCCACGTTTTTCAGCTGGCCGAAGATGTCGGTAAACTGCATGCGGATGAATTCCACGTCTCCGTCCTTGACGAGTCTGATGATGTCTTCCTTCGTGTACTTGCTCATAATCACACCTCCGAATGAATGTGGTTAGCCCACGGGCCCGCAGGGCCGCTGGCCGGGTCGCCTGGCCGCTGTGGCGAGCAGGGCGACAACCAAATAAAAAAGGGGCAAGGGGGTCGTTCAACACGACTCCCTTGCCTTGTCACGCAGAAAGCATAGCATATCCATGGGCAGGCTGTCAAGGGGTTTTGAATGTTAAATGAATTGTTTATGCGAATTGGATGCATATTTCGCCACATAATAATGAAATAATGCAAGTTTACAAAAACTTAATTGCATTTTTCTCTTGACAGTACCGCTTCACCGTGATAAAATGCGTTCAAAATTTCACAGTGAAAGCGTTGCGGAAGCAGAGTAACCCGGCGGAGCCTCACCCTTGCGAGGCCCCAACGGCGGCATCCCAGAGAGCGGGCGACGGTGAAAATCCCGCATGAGCCACCGGGCGAAAAACCCTTCCAAGCCCAAACTGAAAGCAGCAATGTCATTAGGGGCGGCGTGGCGGCGGCACGTTACAGCGGCCAGGGTTGAACACGACCCGAGAAGAGAAGCAAATCAGGTGGCACCACGGAGCGGCGGCCTTCGTCCTGAAATTCATGAGGATGAATGCCGACCATTGACGGAGGTGCTTTTTATGTGTTCCATCTTTGGCGTAGAAGGGAAATCCATTCCCGAGGAAAAGCTGCGCGCATGTTTCGACCGGACGATTTCCCGGGGCCCGGACATGAGCCGGTTTGTTGAGATCAGGCGTGGGTATCTGGGCTTTCACCGGTTGGCCATCATGGGCCTGACGGCGGAGGGCATGCAGCCCTTTGAGATGGATGGCAGCTATGTGGTCTGCAACGGCGAGCTGTACGGCTTCCGCCCGCTCAGGCAGCGGCTGATCGACGAAGGCTTTCCCATCAAAAGCGCGTCGGACTGCGAGATTCTTCTCCCCCTGTACCGGGAGTACGGCGTGGAGATGTTCAAGACGCTGGACGCGGAATTCGCGATGATCCTGTACGACGGCGAGCAGGACAGGCTGATCGCCGCCCGCGACCCCATCGGTATCCGCCCGCTTTACTACGGCAAACTGCCCGATGGAGGTACAGCCTTCGCCAGCGAGCCGAAGAACCTGATGGGGCTGTGCGATGAAATAAAGCCCTTCCCGCCGGGATGCTACTGGGTGGACGGCGAATTTGTCCGCTACGCCGACCCGGCCCACGTGGACCAGTTTACCATGCGGGACGAGGATCACGTCTGCGCCAAGCTGCGCCGCCTGCTGATCGAGGGCGTTCAGAAGCGCCTGGACGCCGACGCGCCGGTGGGCTTCCTGCTCTCCGGCGGGCTGGATTCCTCGTTGGTATGTGCCATCGCGCAGAAATTGCTGAAGAAGCCCATCCGCACCTTCGCCATCGGCATGGATATTGACGCCATCGACCTGAAATATGCCCGTATGGTTGCAGACTACATCGGCTCAGACCACACCGAGGTCATCATCAGCGAAAAGGACGTGCTGGAGGCCCTGCCCACGGTGGTGGAGCTGCTGGGTACCTGGGACATCACCACCATCCGCGCGTCCATCGGCATGTACCTGGTCTGCAAGTACATCCACGAGCACACCGACATCCGGGTGCTGCTGACCGGTGAGATTTCCGATGAGCTGTTCGGCTACAAATATACCGACTTTGCTCCCAGCGCCGCGGCCTTCCAGGAGGAGGCCGAGAAGCGCATCCGGGAGCTGCACATGTACGACGTACTGCGGGCGGACCGCTGCATCTCCGTGAACAGCCTCGAGGCGCGGGTGCCCTTTGGAGATCTGAAATTCGTGCGCTACGCCATGTCCATCGACCCGGAACTGAAAATGAACAAACACGACATGGGCAAGTATCTCATCCGCAAGGCCTTTGCCGACGACCACATCCTGCCCGCCGGGATCCTCTGGCGGCAGAAAGCGGCATTTTCCGACGCGGTAGGACATTCGATGGTTTCCGACCTCAAAGACCTTGCGGAACGCACCTATACCGAGCAGGAATTCCTTGACAGGGCGTCGAAATACGACTACTGCCGCCCGTTCACGAAGGAGAGCCTGCTGTACCGGGAGATATTCGAGCAATATTACCCCGACCAGGCGCGGATGATCGCGGATTTCTGGATGCCCAATAAGACCTGGCCTGGCTGCGACGTGGACGATCCCTCGGCACGGGTGCTTTCCAACTACGGCGACAGCGGAAAGTAGAAGGGGAAATGATATGCAGAAAATCGTTATATTGGACTTCGGCGGTCAGTACACCCAGCTGATCGCGCGGCGGGTGCGGGAATGCCATGTCTATTCGGAGGTCGTGCCGTGGAGCATAACTCCAGATGAAATCAAGGCACGACAGCCGTCCGGCATCATACTTTCCGGCGGCCCGGCCAGCGTCACCGACCCGGACGCGCCGCACTGCGACCCAGACGTTTACAACCTGGGCGTGCCGGTATTGGGCATATGCTACGGGATGCAACTGACGGCCAGGCTGCTGGGCGGTGCTGTCGAACGGGCACAGGAACGGGAATACGGGCGCGTGACGGTCCGGATGAGAGATCGGACCGGGCTGCTGGAGGGCCTGTCCCCCGAATCCGCCTGCTGGATGAGCCATACCTGGCAGGTCAGTGAATGCCCGATGGGTTTCCGTGTCATCGCGGAGACGGACAACTGCCCCGTCGCTGCCATGGCAGATGAAGAAAGGCACGTCTACGGCGTGCAATTCCACCCCGAGGTGACCCACACCGACGAGGGGCGCAGGATCATCGAAAACTTCGTGCTTGGTATCTGCAACTGCGCAGGCGACTGGACGATGGAGGCCTATGCGGAGACGGCAGTAAGGCAGATACGGGAAATCGTCGGCGACACCGGCACAGTACTGCTGGCGCTGTCCGGTGGTGTGGATTCCTCGGTGGCTGCGGCGCTGATCTACCGGGCCATCGGAAACCGCCTGACCTGTGTGTTCGTCGATCACGGCCTGCTGCGCAAGGGCGAGAGCGAGCAGGTGTGCCGGGTCTTCAGCGAGCTCTTCCCGGTGCGCTTCATTCGCGTGGATGCCGCAGGGCGGTTCTTCTCCGATCTGGCCGGCATTACCGAGCCCGAGCAGAAGCGCAAGATCATCGGGCGGGATTTCATCGAGGTGTTCAGGGACACTGCGGGAAACCTTGGCAAACTCGACTACTTCGCCCAGGGGACCATCTACCCGGATGTGATCGAGAGCGGCCAGGGCACCAGCGCCGCGGTGATCAAGAGCCACCACAACGTGGGCGGCTTGCCGAAGGAGCTGGGCTTTACCGAACTGATTGAGCCGCTGCGGATGCTGTTCAAGGACGAGGTACGCGCCCTGGGCGAGGCGCTGGGCCTGCCCCATGACCTGGTCTGGCGGCAACCCTTCCCCGGCCCCGGCCTCGCCATCCGCATCATCGGCGAGGTGACGCCGGAAAAGGCGCAGATCGTCCGGGAGAGCGACGCCATCTTCCGGGAGGAGATCGCCAGGGCGGGCCTTGCCGGACAGGTCAATCAGTATTTCACGGTATTGACCGGCATTCATTCCGTGGGTGTGATGGGAGACGAGCGCACCTATAATTACACCGTCGCCCTCCGGGCCGTCACCACCGACGACTTCATGACGGCGGACTGGGCGCGGCTGCCCTATGACCTGATTGCCCGCGTCTCGGAACGCATCGTCAACGAGGTGCCTGACGCCAGCCGCGTGGTGCTGGATGTGACGAGCAAGCCGCCCGCCAGCATCGAGTGGGAGTAGGCGATTTAACGAGCTGTTTTCTTGACAATTCGGCACAGCCGACATAGAATACTTACAATTCCAGCAAAGCGCAAGGGTGCGCAGCGAGATAAGTCTCGCCGCCGCCCTTGCGCTTTTGTTTTGGAATCCACCAGGAAAGGAGCGTTCACTATGACATTTTCAGCTGTCAACACAATCTGGGTGCTGCTGGGCGCGGCACTGGTGTTCTTCATGCAGGCGGGCTTCGCCATGTGCGAGGCGGGTTTCACGAGGGCGAAGAATACCGGCAATATCCTGATGAAAAACCTGATGGACTTCTGCATCGGTACGCCGCTTTACTGGCTGGTGGGCTTCGGCATCATGTTCGGCGCGGGCACGGCGGCCTTCGGCTGGATCGACCCGTTCATCCTGAAGGACTATTCCCACATTCTGCCCGCAGGGGTGCCGCTGTGGGCCTACGCCATCTTCCAGACGGTGTTCTGCGCTACCAGCGCCACCATCGTCTCCGGTGCGATGGCCGAGCGCACGAAGTTTTCCGCATATTGCGTCTATTCGGCAGCGATCTCCCTGTTCATCTATCCCGTGTCCGGCCACTGGATCTGGGGCGGCGGGTGGCTCAGCGGCCTGGGCTTCCACGATTTCGCCGGCTCCACCTGCGTGCACATGGTGGGCGGCGTATGCGCATTGATCGGCGCGAAGATGTTGGGACCGCGCCTGGGCAAGTACGGCGCGGACGGAAAGCCCCGGGCCATCCTGGGACACAACCTGTCCATCGCGGCGCTGGGGGTGTTCATACTGTGGTTCTGCTGGTTCGGGTTCAACGGCGCCAGTACTGTGGGCATGGACAGTGACGCGCTGATCGTCTCCGCCGGCCTGGTGTTCTTCAACACCAACCTGGCCGCGGCGGTGGCCACGCTGACGACAATGATCTTCACCTGGCTGCGCTACGGCAAGCCGGACGTGTCCATGACTTTCAACGCCTCGCTGGCGGGGCTGGTGGGCATCACGGCGGGCTGCGATGCCGTCAATCCCCTCGGCGCGGCGGTCATCGGCCTATGCTGCGGCTTCGCCGTGGTGCTGGCGGTGGAGTTCTTCGACAAGATCGTGAAGATCGACGATCCCGTCGGCGCGATCTCCGTTCACGGGGTGTGCGGGGCGATGGGCACGATTCTGACCGGCCTGTTCGCTACCGGCGTTTCCACGATGAAGGGCGCGTTCTACGGCGGCGGATTCAGGTTCCTGGGTGTGCAGCTGCTGGGCGTCGGCTCAGTGATTGCCTGGACGGCGGTGGTCATCACCATCGTGTTCTCCATCATCAAGGCGACTATCGGCCTGCGGGCCAGCGCGGAGGACGAGGCCATGGGCCTGGATCGCTCGGAGCACGGCCTGCACACCGCTTATTCCGGTTTCACCATCATGGCAGACAGTGATGTGGAGGAGGTCGAGCCCGTGGCCATTCCCGCCGAAGAATATGAAGCGCCTGTGCGGATGGCGAAGGAAAAGGTTCCCGACGCGCCGGTATATACCAATGTGCGCATCATCTGCCGCCCCGCCAGCCTGGAGCCCCTCAAGAAGAGCATGAACAAGATCGGTATCACAGGCATGACGGTCACCAACGTCATGGGCTACGGCGCGCAGAAGGGCAAACCGGAATACTACCGCGGCACGCCCGTGGATATCACGCTACTGCCCAAGATCCAGGTGGACATCGTGGTCAGCAAGGTCCCGGTCCGCATGGTCGTCGAAACCGCCAAGCGCGTGCTGCACACCGGCCACATTGGTGACGGCAAGATCTTCATCACTGATGTTGAAAACGTCGTTCGCGTCCGCACCGGAGAAGAAGGCTACGATGCGTTGCAGTCCGAATAGATGATAAACGGCCTTTGGAGTCCATAAGCTCCAAAGGCCGTATTCCCTTATCATTTCAAGGCGATTTTCCGCAGGCTTAGTGGGGCTAAGTCAAGGGAAATCAACGCCGAAATGCAGGCTAAGACGCCGAAATTGCGCTTCAGGCATTTTTGAAACACACTCTAAACTCAATTAAAATGTGAAGATCCTTCGCTTCGCTCAGGATGACACCATGAGGCTGCATTCAGAAACACACTCTAATCCGCAGGGGAATAATTCATTTCAAAAACGTCTACCGGAACTGGACGTGAGAAGAAGTATCCCTGAAAACAATTACAGCCCATATCCGTAAGAACACGGAGTTGATCCTCTGTCTCTACGCCCTCTGTGATCACATCCATTCCCAAAGAATACGCCATACGGATTACTGACTGCAGGATAATCCGGTTCCGTTCATTGTTCCTGATTCCCTGCAAGAAGCTCATATCGATTTTCAGGACATCGGCTTTGATATCTTTCAGGAAGCTCAATGTCGAATTATCCTTCCCAAAATCATCAATCTCCACAAGGAATCCCTTCTGGCGAAGATCCGACACAATTGGCCCGAATGTATCCGGGCTTCCAAGGAATGCTGTTTCCGTAATCTCAATCCTGAGCAGCCGGCTCTCCACACCATATTTTTCAACCAGTTCTGTCATCACGCGAGCCACGTCGATATTGTAGAAATCCTTTGCGGATACATTGACGGAAATTGTCAGCGCCTGCTTGTCTGTCCCCTTCCACATGCCCAACTGCTTTACTGCAAGCTCCCATATATAACTGTCGAGTATATGAATCAAGCCTGCTGTTTCGAGCGCTTCAATGAAGTCTCCCGGCATGACCATTGTGCCGTCCGGCCTGTACCACCTTGCCAGAGCCTCTGCACCGATCACACTTCCGTCTCTCGTCACCTGAGGTTGCAGATACATCTTGAATTGTCCGCTGCTCAAGGCCTCGTCAAAACTCCCAAGCACGGTTTGCTCAAAAAGCATCTTCTGAAAAACGGCATGATCAAAATAAGCCACATTACGGGTCAGATCGTCCCGAATCATGCGAAGCGCCGAATTCGCCCGGCCGCACATAACGGATACCGGAATGGATGGATCATAGATCTCATAAACGCCAAAGTGAATATGGAACCTGTAAATCCCGCTGTTATAGGTTTCTGCCAGTGTCCGGGCTATGTGTGACAGTCGCTCCTCCACATACCCGCTCCTGGGAATGAACACAGCGAATTGATCCGAGCCGAGTCTTCCGCACAACCCTCTCGAAGACTCGGAAACCTCCTTCAGCATCAATGCTGTTTTTGCAAGAACCTCATTTCCCTTCTGGTCTCCAAACAGGGTGTTGACCAGTCTGAAATTCATGATATTGGAAGTTATCATCACCCATGCCTTGTCCGGGCTGTTTTTTACCATTCCACGGGCAAGCTCATAAAATGCGCCCGCGTTGAGAACATTGGTCAAACTGTCGTGATGCGCAAGGTAATGAGCCGCTCTGCTGCCGACGTTTTCTGCTTCCCTGTTATTGACCGCCGCATCACTCTCTTTCCCGACGTTCACCAATTCCACGACCGCATCATATACACTGCCGTTCAGGAGCTTCAGCCTTACGGGATTTGACTGAACGAAGTAAAACTTGTCCTTGAAATGCTCTGCCTTCTCCTGATGGCATCCCGTCCTGCATGCCAAGGCACTGGAACAGTTAATGCACTTCTGCTTTGAATTCCATATGCCGTAACAGCTTTCATTCATGCGGACCCTGCCATCATCCTGAAGTTCAATGATCCGGCACTCATTCGGGTCTACCACACGGGCAATGGCGTACTTTTCAGACATTTCCTGCAGAAACGCTTTCAATTCTTCGACCGTATACTCGGTAGTCTTCATCTGCTGCTGTGCGATGCCAAGCCCTGCCGCAGCAGAACGGTTTTTATCCCGCTTTGACTCGTACATTTTCTCATCCGCACTGGAGATGAGTTTCCGCAGCATATCCGAATCCGTCAGCATTCCGCGGACAAATCCGACAGAGAACCCTGCCTTTGTGCTGTCATCAATGGAGGGCCTGTTCTGTTTTAAGGCTTCCAGCTTCTCATTGAAATTCCGTTCTGAAATATCCGGAACAATAACGAGAAATTCGTCACCGCCATATCGATAGCAGTATTCCTTTCCGAAGGTGTCTGAAAGCAGTTTGCCAACTTCCCGAAGGACACGGTCTCCTTCCTCATGACCGCGGGTGTCGTTGATCAGCTTGAAGTCATTCAAATCCAGCATCACGACTGTCACTTCATGTCCCAGATAGGCGTCGTAGTCTCGCCTGAGCGCCAGACGGTTGCCTATTCCGGTAAGCGCGTCGATATAGGCCATATCGTTCAGGTTCCTGATGTAGACATTCAGGTTCGAGATGAGCCTTTTGAAGGAAGCCGTGAGAACGCCAACCTCATCCTGCTTGTCATAGTCCAGCTCGGTATCATAATAGCCTTCACTGATCTGCTCCGCAGCCTTTGTCAGCTTCTGCAGGGGTCTTGTGATCCTTCCTGTGAAAGTCATGATGAGAACGATAAAGACGACCAGCAGTATGAGGAAGGCAATGGCGATCCCATTGTTCCATTTGTGCCAGGCTGCATTGATCTCCCGAACAGGAACCGTGACATTCAGTCGCATTCCATTACATAAAGGAAGCCAGACAGCCTGCTTTTCAACGCCGTCAAAGGTATAGCGGATGAACTTATCATTGCTCAAAAGTCCACTTGGAACCTTTGGCTGCGTCTTCATCGTCGTAACCTCCATGTGGGGGTGATAGACAATATTCCCTTCCGCGTCATTGAGGAAAGCATATCCGTTGTCATAGAGCGTGATGTGATTCACGACTTCCGCCATTGTGGAGTAGTCGATTTCAATACCAATGACGCCAATGAATTTCTCATCATAGTATACCGGAACGTTATAGGAAATCACGCGGGCGCCCAGGTTTTCTGTTATATAAGGCGGCAGCCAGACGCCCTTTCCCGTTGATTTGGGCACAGTGAACCAGACCAGTGAGGAGGTGTCATTCGTATCGTAACTGGATATATCGGTCACCTCATGCTCCCGGAAACCATTCTCCCCCGTATCCACGTACCAGAAGCCCTTGACGTTCTCAGAGACTTCCGGATCAATCCGATAATAATATGTCAGGACGCCGTTGGTATTGTACACCAGCTGTTGAAAAATGCCCCTGACCCGTTCCATATGGGACTGGAGACTATCGTCATCCACTCCCTTCAGGTCAGATTCCACATATGCCGCAACCGTTTTTACAGACTGTTCTACGTTTTGAAAATAATAGTCCAGGTCTTTCTGGCCTGTTTCGCATAACAGAAGCAAGGTCTGATTGGCATCACGGTTTCCGATATCCCGTATGGCCATCACACCCAAAGCTGTGGCGATGATCATTGAAATCACAATGACGCTGACCGTCATAGCGGTTATTTTGGTTTTTATCGAACGCATAAACAGGCCTTCTTTTTAAGATAAGTCAAGGAATTTGCGGGATGCAGCTGACGGAAAAGGCACCGCCAAGCGCACTTAGTGTTTTGCGGCAGTTCCTCAAATTTCCTCATTCAGCTTCTCAAATTCCAGCACAGGCATAGGTTTGTAGAAATAATAGCCCTGCATCTCGTTACATCCGATATTTTGCAGGAAATCGGCTTGTGCGACGGTCTCAACACCCTCGGCTATCATATTCATGCCCAGTTCGTTTATCATTCTGGTGATATTGCGGACAATTACGCGGCTTTTCTCAAAATCCCCTGATGAAGTCAGGAAGTGAAGATCCAGTTTGATCCGATCGACCGGCACTTCTTTCAGCATGTGCAGCGAAGAATAACCGCTTCCGAAATCGTCCATCTCCACCTGGAATCCCAATGAACGCAGTTTTTCTGTTGTACTGATCAGGAAGCCGGGATTTTCCACATACGCGGTTTCGGTAATCTCGATATGGAGCTGATCCGCAGTCAGGTTATAAGCTTGTATCAGGTTTTGAAAATGCGCGGGTATGTCACGATCCTCCCGGATATCATCGCGGGATACATTTACGGAAACCGATCTGCGCTTACCCTGTTCATTCCATCTGTGAAGATCCTGACATACCCTTTCCCAGACAAAGCAGTCAAGATCAAAGATCAGTCCGGCTTCCTCAAGCGTCCCGATAAAATCAAAAGGATACAGCCATCCCAGTTTGGTATGATCCCACCGGCACAGCGCTTCCGAGCCAATGATTCTTTTCGTTTCATAGTTGACCTGAGGCTGATACCAGACCTGAATATCTCCTGCCTTGATCGCCGCGGGAAGGTAGTTGATGATCTCTGCGATCCTTTTGCCTCTGTCCCATTGCTCAGGGTTATAAAACCCAAAGGAACTTGTGCGGCTGTCCCTGACTCTCTTCTCAGCAACGCGGGCAAGATCAATCATATGATCCACATCAATGTTCCTGAAATCTGTCGGTGTGAGCACATAAATGCCGCTGCATATCTGAACCCTGTAGTTCTTTCCCTGATTGATAAAGAAGTCCTGCACCGGGCCCAATACATTCTTTTCATCGTTGCGCATCTGTTCCTCTCCCGTTATATGGCGCAGAACAGCAAAATGATCGGCATCAATTCGCCCAATCGCTTCGTCATCCTCAGACAGATTCTCGAGGGACCGGCTCATCCAAAACCTGAGAAGCTCATCCCCGGCTTCCCGACCGAGGCTGTCATTGATAAACTTAAAGTCTCTGATATTGTTATAGGACAGGAAGTAAGGTGTATCCGGATGCGTATGCAACAATAATTCCGCACGCTTGCGGAATCCATTCATGCTGTAAACACCGGTAAGAGGATCATAGTCCAGCATCTGACGCATTTTCTCCTCATGCCATTTCCGAATCGCCCGTACCCTCTGCTGAGTAACAACAACCAGCGTGATTATGAGAAGAATTACCACGCAGGCGACCAGGCCGTATTTGTGAAGATAATCAGAAAAATCATACTGATACAGTTTCCGGGATGTGTGATCCAAAATAACAGCCTGACGCTGGGTATCACTTAGCGCCTTGATCCCGTCATTCAGACGGGAGATGATCTCCCGGCCCTCCGGGGTATCCAGCGTACCTGCACAAAAATCCATAGAGAACATGGCCGCAGGCTGCACGGCAAGGTCGCTGTAGGCTGGTTTCTGCAGTACATAGCTCCAAACATAGGAGTTGTGCAGCAGTGCATCCACCTCGCCTGTGCGAAGCGCCTTTACGCAATCCGGCATGGTCTCGTACAGGCTGATCTCCATGCCAGGATATAGCCTGTTGACAGTTTCGGCGCCTGCCGCAAGAGAACTCAGCATGCCAACATGCAAGTCGTTCAGCGCCGGAAGCGTCCTGCTTCCCGCAGTCACAAGGGTAAACGGAGTCTGCATGATGTTATCTGAAACGATGACTGGCTCTCCGCGGGTGCTTGAAACAGAACTCCCCAAGGGCATAATTACATCGTAAGACGGATTATCCAATGCATCTTTCAGGTTTTTTTCCTCTATGGGCTTGAACGTGACATTATAGCCTGCATCATTTGCAGCAAGGCGCATCAGGTCCACACCGATGCCTGTAATTTCGTTTGTATCGGAATTGATATAAAAAACCGGGCAACGATCCACCGGTACACCCACCGTTAATGCGCTGTCTGTCATTTCTCCTGAAGCGGCAAAGGCTGGAATGACCATCAGAGACAGCACAGCAATTACGCATAGCAGGAGCTTCATACGCCCTTTCATCATTCGTTTTTCCCCCATGGCTCGGCACTGTCCTCTCATTTACCTTTTCACGCTTTGGATCATTTCACAGTATTTATACTATAATTCCATCCTTCAAATCACGCTTGTTCCTGTACATATTCTGGTCGGCACGATCAAATACAGGCGCCACGCTTAAACTGCCTTCATATTTCGCCATCCCGCAGGCAATGACAATGCCGCCGGTGCGGGCAGCCTTGGTGTTGTGATCCTTCATCTTCCCCATCAGTTCCCCGATGCATTCATAATCCGCTCCCTGAACTACGGCCACGAACTCATCCCCGCCAATGCGGAATATGGGACTGCGCTTAAACACCCGGCAGATGATCCTGGAAGCCTCCTGTATGTATTGATCCCCTGCCTTGTGTCCAAGGGTATCGTTCACCTTTTTCAGATTGTTCACATCCAGAATGACGATGGCAAAATCCGACACGCGATGCTCGCTGATCTGGCGGTCCAGCCGGTCCTCCGTCTCCAGGTAGGCGTGCCTGTTTTTCACGCCCGTCAATGCGTCAAGGTTTGCCTCCCGCTGCGCCTGGGCGAGGCGCCTCTCATATTCTTCCTCCTGGCGGACGTGCGCGTCGATATCGATGATACCGACGATCATGCGAGGGCCTTCCTTCTCCTCGACGATGGCTGCCCGAAGCTGTACATGGCGGGGCCTCCCATTCAGCATAAGACGATAGCTGACAGAGAAGACGCCGTGACTTTCGATTTCCGCCATCACATTTTCCTTTGTCAGCACCTCGAGGAGTCGCTTCTGATCCTCCGGATAGATCACAATGCCTATCTGTTCCCTGGCATCGGCAAAGAAATCCGATCCCTCCCTGGGGCTGGCGAGGTCCTTAAAGCTGCTTGTTGCGCTGTATTCGAAATACTGACTGGTTTCCGGGACGACAGAATAGAGGCTGAGGAAATCACCGACGAGGGCCCTGAGCCGCGCGTAGGCAATCTGTTCTTCCTTCACCCGTTCCGCAGCGCGGCGCTGCTTCATTTCCTCATCGACATCCGCAATGCCAATGACGATAAACCGCTCATCGTCCTCCATGCGCGAAACCTTCATCCTGACATATGTCGACCCGTGTTCCGAAAGCAGGCGATAGGTCATCATGAAGGTGTTGTTGCGCTCCAGCGCCTCCAGCAGCGTATGTCGATCCATCGCCCTCGCGAACATGGCACGGTCATCGGGATAGATATACTCATTGACCTCAATCTGGCATTCCTCAAAAAAGTGCCAACCGCGCCGTGCCTCGATCAAAGCATTCTGCGCACCATTCGGGATGTATTCGATATACTCCTCTGTGTCCAGGTTCACATAATACAAGTCAGTGTAGCCCTGGGTGAGTGATTGGGCGATATGAGAATATATGATGCCTGTTCTCCTTGCCTTTTCATAGGCTTCTTTGGACGTGGCGATCTCCCGTCGGATGCGTACCATATCCGTCATATCCTGGCAAATGCCCAGTACACACTGACGGCCGGAGGCGTCCGTGTATTTGAGCTTGGTGGTCTGTAGCTGATGCTGGTTTCCGGTTGCATCCGGCACGTCCTCAACGAAGATGTACGGCGTATCCATCGACAGGGCAATTCTGTCCTCATCGTCAAACTTGGCCGCAGTTTCAGCATCGAAGATTTCCCCGGCCGTAAGCCCGACGACATCGTCCGGGCTTTCTTTATGCGCATACTGCGCGAAACTCTTGTTACACGCCAGATAGATCCCTGTCTTGGCGTCCTTGGTGAAGTTCATACCGGGCATGTTGTCAAGGAGCGAGGCAATCGTTTGTTTCAGCTCCGCAATCTTCTCCGCCTCTTCCAAAAGCTGCTTCTGCTCATTGGCGGTGCGCTCCGCCTTCAATTTCTGCAGCAACAGGAAAATGATGACCGAGAAAACCACGATCAGCGCAATCATCGTGCCGAGCCAATTATCCTTCAAAAACTGTGAAAAGGATACTTTTCGATTGGACTGCATGTAAGAGGCCAACGCCGAATCCATATCGGCGCTGTTCGTGACGACCGCCGTTTTATTCAGTATGAAGTAAAGCTCGCGGTCTTCCCTTCTTACTGCAAAGGAGAGGGGCATGGTCTCACCGGTCGGCACGGAGAAGAGCCTGGATCTCGTCATGATCTCCTCTGCGGCAGACATTCTGTAAGCGCTGACAAGTATACAATCCGCTTTCCCGGAAGCCACCGCTTCAAAGCATGCCTGGCCGTCGGCAAAGCTCTTCATGCCTGAAGAGGGGTACTCGTCCTTGATAAACGTCTCGATATTCAGATCGTCGGCATGGATCGCAAATGTAATCGAGCTGTCCCGGGAGAGGCTCTGTTGACCTGAATCGCGCATCACAGCGTTCATCTCTGTTTTCATCGCCGGGCTGGTCACCCGCACGTCCATTGCCCTGGAATCATGTGAACTCAGATTCACCGGAAATACGCAGTCTATACGGCCTGCTTTCAATGCGTTCATCGCATCCGCCGTTGAGGCAAATGGCACCGTCTCGAACTGAATATTGTAACTTCTCAGGTGGTTGGCGGCATGCGCCAGATAATCCTTGAGCGCCCCGGTCATTTCACCTGTCGCCTTGTCAGTCTCGCAGAACGGCAGCGAATTATCACGGTAGCCAATGCGGATCCTGCCATGTGCTTTCAACCAGTCCTCCTGAGCCGGCGTCAGGAAAATATTCGTATTTGTGTTATAGTTATTTCCTTCTGATATCCTGTATCTGAAATTCGGATCTTCATCCTGAATACCTGACAGCGCCATGTTCAGCTCGGCAAGCAAATCCGGCCTGTTTTTATTGACGGCATAGTAATAATCCGATGCGCCGACCCTGGCAACGGGAACGATTTTCTGCTCGGAACCGAAGGAGTAGACCGTCGTATATCCGTCGAGCTCCCCGCGCATAAGCATATTCAGGGATTCGCTCTCTTCGATATCCAGCGGAACGATTTCTATGGAAAGCCCGTTTCTCTCCGCCCAATCCTTAAGAAAGCCCTCCTGAATGCTGCCAACATTGACACCAATGCGCTTCCCATTGAAGGTGGAAAGATCCTCAGCCGTGATCTCGCGGTTCTCCGCGTCGATATAGACGTAATAGGCTTCCGCGCCCATGGGCAGATCAGGGAAGGACATGTATTCTGTGCGCTCCGGCTTATAGGAAACATCGCTCAGTAAATCGATCTCCCCGTTTTTCAGCATCTGAAACAGGTTCGACCAGCTGTTCTCGACATATTCATAGCTCCAGCCCGTGTAAGCGGAGATCTTCTCCTGGTATTCGACGTCTATGCCACAACGCCTTCCAAATTCATCCCAATAGCAGAATGATGAGTCATACCAGCCGACGCGCACGACTTTCCGGTCCTGCCCCTGGGCAGATACCGGAAAGGGCGTGATTATGGCGAGCAAAACTATCAGGCAAAAACAGAGGGATACCAATTTCTTGATACGCATACCGGCGAACCCCATTTCCTGAATATGGCACAACCATAATCTGCCACATAAATATAAGATAATTATAACACATCCCCATGGCATATACTACCCCTTTACAAAAAAAATCATACTCCGGGGGCACAACAGCAGTCATAGCCCAGGGCCCTGATTATTCGAAACCCCTCCGTGCCGCCACAGTGGCGGCGCAGGCGCCACCGCTACTTTTTTCTCCGCATGGACTGAACAGTTGGCTGCGTTCAAAATATAAAACGGGAATGGACCCGCAGGCATCATGAAGATATTCCTATTGTCTGAACCGGCTGATTATGGTAAAATATATAAAAACAGGCCTACGACATGGTCATCTGAGGAATTACGAAAACAGCTGAGGCAGGGATAATCATGTATCATTTTCCGAAGGAAATCAGAAGGGCATATGAAACTCAGCCGGCTGCCCTGGTCTACGATCAGTTCATTGACGGGAAGGTCGTCCCACTCCTTGTTTCGGACGGCTTCTGCGAGCTTGTTGGCATGGACAGGGAGCATGCCATGGCGTGGTTCCGGGACGGACAGTTTGAGAGGCTTCACCCGGATGATGTCGGGCGTGTCGCCCGTGTGAGTGATGAGTTTGCCCACAAGCGAAGTGACTATGATCTTATCTTCCGCACAAGGCATGCCGACGGCTATCATGTGATTCACGCCATCGGGAAGTGGCAACTCATGGAGGACGGGACGGAGCTTGCGCTGCTGACCTACTCCGATCTGACCGCAAACTTCACCGCCATGCACGGCACTGAGGAGAACTATAACCTGTTCAAAGCCGATCAATTCTACACAGATCCCCTGACAGGCCTTCCCAACCTCAACTATCTGAACCAGTTCGCGGATGAGCGTGTCCATGCCCTGCGAACCGCCGGAAAAACGCCGGTGTTGGTCTATGCCGACGTGATCTCCATGCACTATTACAACAGTCAGTACGGGTATGAACAGGGAAACGACCTTTTGAAGCTCATCGCTGACAAGTTGAAGGAAGAGGCTCCGGATGCGCTTATCATTCGGGGCCCGGACGATCACTTTATCATTATCGATGCGTTCGAGAGTGAAGAACGGGTGGTAGAACGAATCGTAGCGGTTGATAAAAAGGTGCAGCATGAGGCGCACGGCAACACCACTGGCATCAAGGCGGGCGCCTGCGTGTTTGATGAGAATGGCGCAACCGCGTTTACGCTTGACTGTGCCAGGAATGCATTGAAATGGGTCGGGACAAACCTGAACGACGTCTGTTATTTCTACACACACTACGCGGAAGAACAGTTCTGGAACAACCAGTACATCATTGAGCACTTTGACCGTGCTTTGAAAGAAGGCATGATCCGAATCTACTATCAGGCGATATCCCGGACGTCGACCGGAAAGGGCTGTGCGGCTGAGGCCCTGGCACGATGGGTGGATCCGGTCAGGGGGATACTGTCGCCGGGACAGTTCATTCCGGTGCTCGAGAAGTACCACCTTCTCTATAAGCTGGACCTTTTCATGGCGGAGCAGGTCTGTAAGGATTTCCTGCGAAGGCAGGAGCGAGGGCTTCCGTTGGTTCCGGTAACGGTCAATTTCTCCGCACAGGATTTTGACTATGTGGATATACCGCACCAGTTGGAGGAGATCTACAACAGGTACTGTCCGGATCTGTATCCCGAGAAGAAGTATCTGGTAGTGGAGATCACCGAGCAGGATATGGCTCAGGCGACGGACAAGTTTTATGAACAATTACAGCGTCTGAAGAAAAAGGGATTCAGGCTTTGGCTGGATGACTTCGGAAGCGGCTATTCATCGCTGAATGTATTCAGCCGGTTCGAGGTGGACCTGATTAAATTCGACATGGATCTGCTTCGGAAGCTTGATGACCGCAATGGCGTGAACCGGAAGATCATGAAGGCAATGACGGATATTGCCAGGGATATGGGCATCCACACGCTGGCAGAGGGGATGGAAACAGAGGCACAGCGAAGATTTCTGTTGGAGATTGGCTGCGAGATGGCGCAGGGATACCTCTTCCACAGGCCCGAACCACTTGAGGCGACTTTCTACCGCCTGGACAATGGAGAGAAGATACGGCCGGTAGAAACGCCGGAGGAACGGGATATTCTGAGCCAGGAATGGTTTAAGGAAATACCGCATAATTAAGGTAGTCGACTGGCGAGTGAATTTTTCGTCAGATGCGCCTGCAAATTTCGCAGGCTTACTGGCGGTAAGTCAAGGAATTTGCAGGATGCAGCTGGCGGAAAAGGCACCGCCAGGCGTGCCGCCGTATTGTGCGGTATTTCCTTAAGGTAATACCGCGCAATTAAGTCGGTCAGCTGGCGAGTGCATTTTTCGCCAGGCGCTGATGCAGTTTTCGCAGGTTTACAGGGTTCGAGCGCCCGGAAAACTCTCCAGTGGAGAGTTTTCAGCGAGAACGGGCTGACAAGCCCCGGAGGTAAATCAAGAAAACCGCATCAGATGACTGGGGGAAAAGACACCGCCAAGCGTGCCGCCGTATTGTGCAGTATTTCCATATACTAAAATTTGATGATTCACACGTTTGTAATTGACAATCTCCCCCTGCCCGGGTAAAATGTCTACCAACAAATGTGATCTTTAATTCGGTACGGGATGCCGGCATGATTGCTCATGAGAGAATCGCTCCGCGGCATGCGGCGTGCGATTTTGCTGTGAAAGCCTGCCGGAAGGACAGGTTTTTTTCATACCCGCCGAAGGAGGGAGGAAAGCGCCTTGGAGAGAACAATCAACGGCGTGATGGCCTTTGTGGACGGGCGATTTGTTCCGTCGGATTTGCGCATCAGCGGCGGTCGCATTGTCTCCGTCTCCCCCGCCGCCAGCCCCCTTACAGAGCCCTTTCTTTATGCGATACCCGGCTTCACAGATGTACACGTACATCTGCGAGAGCCGGGTTTTTCCTATAAGGAGACCATTCGCACCGGCACGATGGCGGCGGCTAGGGGCGGCTACACGGCCGTCTGCGCCATGCCGAACCTGGACCCGGTGCCCGACAGTGTAGCCCACCTGCGCGCCCAGCTGGACATCATCGAAAGGGACGCTGTTATCGACGTTCGTCCCTACGGCGCGATCACCGTGAATGAGGCCGGGGAAACCCTCTCCGACATGGCGGGCATGGCCGGGCACGTCGTCGCCTTCTCCGACGACGGCCACGGCGTGCAGTCCGACGCCATGATGCGCGCAGCGATGGAGCAGGCGAAGTCCCTGGACAAGCTCATCGCCGCCCACTGCGAGGACAACCGGCTGCTCCACGGCGGCTTCATCCACGACGGCGCCTGGGCCCGGGCCCACGGCTTCAAAGGCATCTGCTCCGAGAGCGAATGGGGCCAGATCGCCCGGGACCTGGAATTGGTGCGTCAAACCGGCTGCGGCTACCACGTCTGCCACATCTCCACGAAGGAGAGCGTGGCGCTGATCCAAAAGGCCAAGGCCGAAGGGTTGAACGTCAGCTGCGAGACCGCCCCCCACTACCTGCTGCTCACCGAGGACGACCTCATGGATGAGGGCCGCTTCAAGATGAACCCGCCGGTGCGGGAGAAGGCGGACCGGGAGGCGCTGCTCGCGGGCCTCGTGAACGGCGCCATCGACATGATCGCCACCGACCACGCCCCCCACAGCGCCGAGGAGAAGTCCAGGGGCCTTGCCGGCAGCGCCATGGGCATCGTTGGACTGGAGACCGCCTTCCCGCTGCTGTACACGCACCTGGTGAAAAAGCAGAAGCTGATCACGCTGGAAAGGCTGGTGGAGCTGATGTCCACCGCCCCGGCAAAGCGCTTCGGCCTTGAAAGCGGCATCAGTCCCGGCAGGCCGGCCAACCTGGCCCTCTGGGACCTGAACGCAGAATATGAAATCAACCCTGATGATTTTGTCTCCATGGGCAGGGCCACGCCGTTTGCGGGGTGGAAGGTCAATGGGATGTGCGTGGAGACGCTCTATAAGGGTAAGACAGTTTGGCCTATGGACAAATCCCCAAAACGGAGGTAAAAACACATGGCAAAGCGCACGGATATCAAAAAGGTCCTGATCATCGGCTCCGGTCCCATCGTCATCGGGCAGGCGGCGGAATTCGACTACGCCGGCACCCAGGCGTGCCTGGCGCTGAAGGAAGAAGGCTACGAGGTCATACTCTGCAACTCCAACCCCGCCACCATCATGACGGACACGTCCATCGCTGACAAGGTGTACATGGAGCCGCTGACCCTGGAATACATCGCCAAGATACTGCGCTACGAACGCCCGGACGCCATCGTGCCCGGCATCGGTGGCCAAACCGGCCTGAACCTGGCCATGCAGCTGGAAAAGAAGGGCGTACTGCGGGAGTGCCGGGTGGAGCTGCTGGGCACGCCTTTTACCTCCATTGAGCGGGCTGAGGACCGGGAGCTGTTCAAGGAGATGTGCCAGTCCATCGGCGAGCCGGTCATCCCCTCAAGAATCACCTATAATCTGGAGGAGGCCAAGGCCGCCGCGAAGGAGATCGGCTATCCCGTAGTGCTGCGCCCAGCGTTCACTCTGGGCGGCACCGGCGGCGGCTTTGCCTACAACGAGGAGGAGCTGATCGAGGTCGGCCTGAACGGCTTCCGCCTTTCCCCGGTGCACCAGGTGCTGGTGGAGAAGTCCGTCAAGGGCTACAAGGAAATCGAGTTCGAGGTCATGCGGGATTCCAACGACCATGCCATCACAATCTGCGGCATGGAAAACGTGGACCCGGTGGGCGTGCACACCGGCGACAGCATCGTCGTGGCTCCCATACTGTCCCTGAGCGACCACGACCTGAAGATGCTCAACGACAGCGCCATCAAGATCATCCGCGAGCTGAAGATCGAGGGCGGCTGCAATGTGCAGTTCGCGCTGCACCCCACCACCAGCGAATACTACCTGATCGAGGTCAATCCCCGGGTCAGCCGGTCCTCCGCGCTGGCCAGCAAGGCGTCCGGTTATCCCATCGCCTCCGTTACCGCGAAGATCGCCCTTGGCATGGCCCTGGAGGAGATTCCCGTGGCCGGCGGCACCGCGGCCATCGAGCCCAGCCTGGACTACATCGTGGCCAAGTTCCCCCGCTTCCCCTTCGACAAGTTCGCCACCGCCCCGAACCTGCTGGGCACGCAGATGAAGGCCACCGGCGAGGTCATGGGTATCGGCGCGACGCTGGAGGAGTGCATGCTCAAATCAGTGCGCTCGCTGGAGAACGGCGCGCATCACCTGAGCCTGCCCCGCTTCGACGGCATGGACGACGACAGCCTGTGGCGCTATATCAATGAGTTCCGCGCCGACGGCATCTTCGCCATCACCGAGCTGATCCGCCGGGGCGCGCGGATAGACAAGCTGGCCGAGGTCACGATGATCACCCCGCTGTTCCTCGAATCGCTGAAAAAGATCACCGACATGGAAGAAGTGTTGGCGGGGAAGGCCGGTGATCTGACCGCGCTGAAGGAAGCCAAGCAGATGGGCTTTGCCGACAGGACCATCGCCGATTTGTGGCACACGAACGAGTTGAAAGTCTGGAAAATGCGACGGGAGGCGGGCATCGTCCCCAACTTCCCAATGGTGGACACGCTGCACACCGGGACCTACATCCCCTACCTGTACTCGTCCTACAACCTGGAAAACGCCTCGATTCGCACGGAGAAAAAGAAAATCGTCGTCCTCGGCGCGGGCCCGATCCGCATCGGCCAGGGTGTGGAATTCGACTACTCCACCGTCCACGCGGTGCAGACCATCCGCCGTAACGGATACGAAGCCATCATCATCAACAACAATCCGGAAACCGTCTCCACCGACTACAAGACCAGCGACAAGCTGTACTTCGAGCCGCTGACGCCGGAGGACGTGATGAACGTCATCGACTTCGAGCAACCCGAGGGGGTCATCACCTCCCTGGGCGGCCAGACCGCCATCAACCTGGCCCAGCCGCTGATGGAACGGGGCGTGAAGCTGATCGGCACCGACTGCGCCGCCATCGAGCGGGCCGAGAACCGGGACAGCTTCGAGAAGATCCTGAAACAGCTGGGCATCCCCCAGCCTCAGGGCCGCGCAGTGACCAACATCGAAGAGGGCGTGTCCACCGCCCTTCGTACTGGGCGGCAGAGCCATGCAAATCGTGGCCAACGAACAGCAGCTGCGCCGCTATCTGAAGGAGGCCGTGGAAATCGACGCCGACAAGCCCGTCCTGGTGGACCACTACATCCAGGGCAAGGAGGTGGAGGTGGACGCCATCTGTGACGGCCGGGACGTGTTTGTACCCGGCATCATGGAGCTGGTGGAGCGCACCGGCATCCACTCCGGCGACTCCATCTCCGTCTACCCCGCCTTCTCGATCTCCAACAAGGTCAAGGGAATCATACTGCAATACGCGAAGAAGCTGGGCCTTGGCATAGGCATCATTGGCCTGTACAACATACAGTTCATCGTGGATAAGGACGAGAATGTGTACATCATCGAGGTCAACCCCCGTTCGAGTCGCACGGTGCCGTTTCTCAGCAAGGCCACCGGCTGGCAGCTCCCCGACATCGCCACCGAGGTCATCCTCGGCAAGAGCCTGAAGGAGCAGGGTATATTCGACCTGTATCCCGAGGAAAAGAAGCGCTACTATGTAAAGGTGCCCGTGTTCTCCTTCAACAAGATCAAGGGGCTGGACGCCTACCTGAGCCCCGAGATGAAGTCCACCGGCGAGGCCATCGGCTACGACGACAAGCTGAACCGGGCGCTGTACAAGGCCCTCCAGGCTGCGGGGCTGCGCCTTCAGAACTACGGCACGGTGTTCGCCACCATCGCCCGCGGGGACAAGGCCGAGGCTGAGCCGCTGATCCGCCGCTTTTACAACCTTGGCTTCAACATCGAGGCCACCGAGGGCACTGCCGCCTATCTGAAGGAACGGGGCATCCGCACCCACGTGCTCAAAAAGATCGGCGAAGACAACAGCGATGAGATCGTGGAGTCCATGCGCCAGGGCCACATCGCCTACGTGATCAACACGCGCAACCTCAACTCCACCAACGCGTTGACCGACGGCGTGAAGATCCGACAGTGCGCCACCGAGAACAACATCACACTGTTCACGTCCCTTGACACCGTGCGCGTGCTGCTGGACGTGCTGGAGGAGACCACGCTGACGATCTCGACGATAGATGCGTGAAATTCTGATTTATCGAGGGTTAGCAGAAATGCAAAGGGGAGTGCAAAGGGAACAGGGAACAGGGAACAGGGAACAGGAGAAGCCGCGCACGAAGCGGTACAACCAAGCCAAAGCATAAGTTCCCGCGATAAAATGAGACGCGAAATCCCTGAAAACCCTGTAGCGGCGACACAGACGCCACTGCTGCATTCATTCGAAAAGGGCGATGCCGGTACAGCGTGTACGTTTTCATAATCACGCGGCAGCCGCCATTCCTGTTCCCTGTTCCCTGTTCCCTGTTCCCTCGTCTCCCC
>ONJE01000279.1 GCA_900318045.1 uncultured Eubacteriales bacterium | reverse complement strand
AAGGCCCGCAGGCTTGCTGGCGGCAAGTCAAGGGACTTCAACGCCGGTATGGCGGAAAAGTCGCCGCAGGATTGTATAGGTTTAGGTTGAGATTAGTATGAGGAGGTTTCGCTGTGGCGGCAGGTCGCCGCCGATATCCCACCGTCAGAATAGCATCGTCCGGTTGGCTTTGCGTGTACATCCGATTAGAATTGCATTAGAAATGCCGCCCAAGGTCGTGGGAGGCGCGCAGCCAGGCCATCAGTTCGCCGTCGATGTCGGACGGGGCGCCGATGATTGCGTGGTGGGTGAAGCGGTTTGGGCGAACAGGCGCGCAGACCAGCCGCGGCGACGGGTCCGGCGCGTCCAGCGAGAAGGTGACCGTCAGGAACGGGTCGGGACGATTGGCCTTGCGGCGCACTGGCGTCAGCGACGCGCAGGCGTAGAGACGGCCGTCGTGAAAGCCGATTTGGGTCTTTTTCACCCGGATTTGGGTTTCCGGGTATTCCGCCAACAGCCTTTGAGCCAGCGCCTCGTACAGGGGCAATGAGCCGGCATGCCCGTCGAAGAAGAACAGCACGTCGGGGGTGAGGATGGGAGCGGGCATGGGATACCTCCGGTGGAAATCTGGTTTGTGGGAGAGACGAGGGAACAGGGAACAGGAATGGCGGCTGGCGCGGTTGTCAAAGCCTTCCCCAGCGACTGAAGGGAGCGGTTCAGGGGAAGGTGGCCGAGCGCAGCGAGGTCGGAAGAGGTCGTTCTCCCTGCGATATCGACGGTTTGCATAGTTTCTCTCAGGAGACCGACCTCTTCCGGCCCGCCTGCGGCGGTCCACCTTCCCCTAAAGGGGAAGGCTTGGATGCGGCAGCCGCCATTCCTGTTCCCTGTTCCCTGTTCCCTATATACTTCCCTTCACGTATCCGTAAACATCTCGATAAATAAGGACCTACCCCACCAGCTCCACCGCCTTCTTCAGCGCCTTGGCGGCGAGCTCGCTGGGCATGCGCGCGCCGGCGCCGCCGCCCTCGATGACCACGGCGATGGCGTAGGGGTGTTCGTCGTCCTGTATGAAGCCGGTGAACCAGGCGTTGGTTTCGATTTCCTTGTTGTCGCTGACCTCGGCGGAGCCGGTCTTGCCGCACACCCGCAGGCCCTTGATGGCGGCGCGGGTGGCGGTGCCGCTTTCCACGGTCTGGCGCATAAAGTCGGCGATGATCCCGGCGGTCTGGCCGTCCAGCACCTGGCGGTAGACCTCGCTGCGGGCAACGGCGGTGGTGGCGCCCTGGGTGTTGGTGACGCGCTGGATCAGCAGGGGCTTCATCATCGCGCCGCCGTTGGCCACGGTTCCGGCGATCATGGCCATGTGCAGCGGGGTGACCAGCACCTCGCCCTGGCCGATGCCCGCCCACACCAGGCCGTTCATGCTGTTTACGGCCTCGGGGAAGGCGGAGTTGTAGATCACGAAATCGCCGAACTTGAAGTTTTCGTTGAAGCCAAAGCGCTCGGCGGTGGCCCGCAGGCGCTCCAGCCCCAGCTGGTAGGCCAGCTTGCCGAAGGTGACGTTGCAGCTGCGCTTGAAGGCGTCCTTCAAATTCAGTATGCCGTGGGCGGTGTTGCCCGCGCAGACGATATGCCCGCCCTCGTAGGCCCATTCGCCGGCGCAGCTGAACGCCTGGCCGGTGACGCCGGTGTCGTTGCCCAGGGCCGAGGCTAGCGTGACGATCTTGAACACCGAGCCGGGGGTGTACAGCCCCTGCAGGCATCGGTTCAGGTAGGCGGTGTCCTCCACGCTGGCGTCGGGGTGGCCGTTCAGGTCGTAGGGGTCGTAGCTGGGCATGGACACCATGGCCAGGATCTCGCCGGTCCTGTAGTTGATCACGCACACCGCGCCCCGGTAGCCCTCGGGGAATTTGTCGGCGATGTAGGCCTGCAGCGGACCGTCCACGGTGATCCGGATGCTGCTGCCCACGTGGCGCTTGCTTTTGAACAGCTCGCTCAATCGGTCCACCAGCGAGGTGGAGATGTCCAGCAGCGTGGAGGAGTAGAAGGTCTCGATGCCGGTGCCGCTCATGCCGGCGGTATCGCCCACGGTCTGGGACAGGGCCCGGCGGGCGGCGGCGTTACTGGTGTACTGGCGGGAGCCGTCCTCGGCGGTGGTGGCCAGCAGGTTGCCGGCACGGTCGGTGATGTCGCCCCGGACGCTGTTGGTGGCCCGCAGGCGGCTGTTGCGCACGTCGGAGGCCCATATGCTGCCCTGCGTGAACACCGTCATGGCAAACCAGGCGGCCAGCCCCACGAACATGACCACCACCAAAGCGCCGATCAGGCGCATGTTTCTCCTGAGTTCCTTCATGCGTTCATCTCCTCGCGGAGCTCCAGCGTCTCAATGTCCCTCGCTTCGTCCTCGGCGTTCATCGACGAAAGCCCCAGCAGCAGGCCCATGGAGAAGAAGGTGCTGACCAGGGACGACCCGCCGTAGCACACCAGCGGCAGGGTGACGCCGGTCAGGGGCAGCAGCTTGGTGTTGCCCCCGGCAATCAGCATGGCCTGCAGGCCCAGCATGATCACCAGCCCGAAGGCGGTCAGCGAGTGGAAGGACGTGCGGGCGTTGAAGGCCACGATCAGGCCGCGCATGATGATCAGCACGTACACGGCCAGCAGGCCCACGGCGAAGATCAGCCCGAATTCCTCGGTGATCGCGGCGAAGATAAAGTCGGAGTGGTACAGCGGGATGTTCCGGGGCATCCCCAGCCCCAGCCCCATGCCGAACAGCCCGCCGCTGCCGATGGCGATCAGCGCGTGCACCAGCTGGTAGCCCAGGTTCTCCGGGTCGCTCCAGGGGTTCTTCCATATCTGGATGCGCCCCTGCACGTAGGGCAGCGCCCGGTAAGCCAGCACCGCTGCCGCCGCGCCCATGCCCAGCCCCGCCAGGCTGATGAAGGCGTTGGAGGTGGCCACGTAGTACATGGCCACGGTGGTCAAAAAGTACAGCAGCACCGCGCCCAGGTCCTTCTCGGCCAGCAGTATGCCGCAGCAGGCCGCCGCGAAGGCGATGGTGGGGATGCACCTGACGAACCGGGGCCGCTGGGAAAAGCCGCTGGCCAGGCACAGTATCAGCACCGGCTTCATGAATTCGCTGGGCTGCACCGAAAAGCCGCCCAGGCCGATCCAGTTCCGCGCGCCGTTTTTATAGATGCCGATGACCGGCAGGTAGGGCGAGGCCAGCACCATCAGGCACAGCACCATCAGGAAGGGGGTATATCTCTTCCAGTTTTTCCAGCTGCGTATGAATGCCGCCCCGGCGAACATCGCCGCGATGCCCGCCAGCGCGTAGATGGCCTGGGTGCGGGGGGTGACGTCGGCCTTGGCGATGTCCGACAGCGAGATCAGCCCCACGCTGCACAGCAGCATCACCAGTATCAGTATCGCCCGGTCCACCGGCCATGCCCGCCCCATCAGCGTCGTCACCAGCCAGGTAACCAGCGGCAGCGCCACGGCAAAGCACAGCGCCTGGAGGTTCACGCCGCCCTTCTGGAAGGCGATCAACAGCATCGCCAGGAACTGGAACAGCATCACCGCCGTCAGCAGCAGATGGGTGTTCGAGCGCATCAGCGCTCTTTTCATTTTTTCGACTTTGTTGGGGGACATGGGTACTCCTTTTCTACTTTGGAATTCTGATTAATCGAGCTGTGCTCGATAAATCAGAATTGAGTGATTAGTGGCTAGTGGTTAGTGGCTAGTGGTAGTGCAAATCCCTTCGGGATTTGTTTGATTCAAGGGAAGCAGCAGAGGTTTCGCGTTTTTCAGTCCTTTAATCAAAAG
>ONJE01000012.1 GCA_900318045.1 uncultured Eubacteriales bacterium | reverse complement strand
CATTTCAAGGCGATTTTCCGCAGGCTTAGTGGGGCTAAGTCAAGGGAAATCAACGCCGAAATGCAGGCAAAGACGCCGAAATTGCGCTTCAGGCATTTTAGAAACACACTCTAGTATTATAAACAGAAGCACCCCGTGCCGGCATGGCATGGGGTGCTTCTGTTTATATTTTCATCAGATCGCATCAGCGTGGGCCAGCAGGTATGCCTCGGCCTCGCCGCACCACAGGTTGTTGTTCCTGCCGCAAATCTCGGCCAGCTTCGCGAACAGGGGGATCGTCTCCCCCGCCTTGGCAAAGTCGTCAATGGCGGTCAGGGGCAGATTGATGTTGGTGTAGATCAGCTTCTTGCCGCCTGGAATCTTCGGCAGGTTCAGCGTGGTCTCGGCAACGGCGTTCAGGCCGCCCACGTGGGTGATCATTCCGCTGGGGTTCATCCTGCCTTCCGCGATCATCTCCAGGGCTTCCTTCATGTCCTCGGTGTTGCCGCCGGAGGTACCTACCAGGTGATGAGCGGCATAGTGCACATTATAAAAGTTGAAGTTCGCGCTGAGTGCAGGATTGGTGGGGCCGGCAAAGAAGTTCAGGCATCCGTCGTAGGCCAGTATGGCGTCGCCCTGCTCGATGACCGCAGGTACCGGCGCGAATACCATCACGTCGTCGTAGCCCTTGCCGCCGGAGATCGCCATCAATGTTTCCACGGCGTTTTCCCGGGTGTTGGCATAGACCAGCTTGACGCCATGCTTCGCGGCTTCCTCCACGGTGTAGATGGAGGCGGCGCGATCCAGACGTGCCTGATCGATATCGGTCACCACCAGCAAGCCGGGTTTGCGGTCGCAGTGGATGGCGTAGTCGATAGCGCCCAAACCCATCGGCCCCGCGCCGGCCAGAATCGCCAGGTTACCGCCCTCTTTGATGCCCATCTCATGGGTGTAGACGCCTTGCCTGGTATGGTACTGTGCATGGAAGGTGCCGATGATGCAGCTCAGCGGTTCGGACAGAGAGCCGTAGAAGAACTCATTGGCGCGATATTTCAGCAGGCAGTCCTGCTCCATGACCTCGGGAAGCAACACAGCATGCTGGCTGTCGCCTCCGCAGAACTCAAAGGCGTAGCCGGGGGTCTGCATCGTATCCTTGTAGGAGATGGCGGGCTGGATGGTGAACTTATCCCCTTCCGTGTACTTACCCTTCCACTTGGCGCCTACCTTTTCGATGATGCCGCAGAACTCATGGCCCACGATGGCGGGATGCTCGGCAATATCTTCAGGCACGCGCTTATGGTTGGAGCCCTGGATGGCCGCTTTGTAGCTGGACATACAGATCGAGTCGGAAATCACCTTTACCAAAATTTCGTCGTCTTTAATCTCCGGCAATTCAAAGGTATCCAGCCGCAGATCGTTCTGCCCGTGCAAACGCACCGCTTTGTTCAACATGCTTTTTCCTCCTTGATTTTACGTGTTTATCAGGAATACATACATTTTCAAGCATCAGTGCCGGCCGCGTCCCGCGCCGCCGCCGCTGCTGTGACCGCCACCGCCAAAGCCGCCTCCGAAACCGGAGGAACGACTGGACGAAGATCGGAAACCGCCGCCCGATGACCCGCCGAAGAATCCGCCGCCGGAGCTGGGGCGGGAGCGCGGGGGCGCGCTGCCAAAGCCAGGTCCCGTGCGCCAGATGGTGCGGGTTGGGCGATAGCCGATACCCATCCCCATGGGCGGCGGAGGCGGGGGCGGCATGATGCCCACGCGACGGCGGGCGCGTCGGCCCTTGCTGACCAACACGACCAATATGATCAACAGTATGACCGCAATTACAAGGGCAAATCCGATGCCCGAATCGTCGTCCTCCTGATATCCGCGGTAATCCTCGTTGACCGCGCTGCTTCGCCGCGTTCCGGTGTAGCCGCCGAAGCCATCGGACGCCGCGTTTTGCGCCATATATTGATTGTAGGCCGCGATGCCGTCGGCAGTCGTCACATCGGCGTTATAAGTAGTGGCAATGCGGTCGAACACCGCTTCAAAGAACTTCCTCACGCCAGCTTCATAGCGCTTGGCGGCGAAGTCCCGCTCAAGGTAGTCGTCGTAGTATTCCTTGATCGTGGAAGCAGAAAAGCGCCTGTCCAGGCCGGAGCCTGTTCGGGCGTAATAATCGTCATCATTGATGGCCAGCAGCAGCAGAAAACCGTTGTTCTTGGCCGCGTCGCCAATTCCCCAGCTATTGAAAAGCTCGTAGGCATAGTCGTCGATGGCGTCCCGACCGGTGCTGTCCACCGTGACCACCACGATCTGAGCGCCGCAGGCGTCGTACAGCAGCTTGTTGGCGAAGAATATCTCGCCCTTCAGGTCCTCTGACAGCACGTTTGCGTTGTCGAGATAATAGAAATCCGGTCCCGGTGACACAACCTTCGCCAACGCAGGCGCACACATCAGTGCCAGCAGGACCAGCGTCAGGGCGCACATCCGGATCATTTTCTTGCTCATGGTCAACCTCCGAAGGTATTCAGCGTGCCCTGGCCGGTAATGCCGGCCACCAGGCTACCCGGTACGCCGCTGATAAGGTTGTTGTAGGAGGCCGCCAGCTTGCCGTAGTCGTCATACTTGATCATGTTGACGTTTTCCCAGAAGTTGTCATAGGCCACCTTGAAGTTTTTGAAGTCGTCGCCCTTGGCCGCCTTGTACATGGCGTCATAGAGCTGGTCCACCGAGGTCTTCAGCGCGATAAACGCCTCCTCGCGGGCGATGGTGGACGCCTCGGTGGCGACCTGCTGCCCCAGCTGGGCCACGTTGTCGATCAGCGGGGAGGCCTCCATGTGCAGGCCCGCCTCCGAGGCCATCAGCGCGGCGTTCTCGGCGGCGGAATCCAGGTAGGCATCCACGCTGTGGCGGGTAGTCTGGTTGGCATCGGTCCCGCGGTCGTACACCTCCAGTACCTTGCTCCGTTCCCGGGCAAGGCCCATGCCGCCCAGGCCAAATATGCTGACCAGCACACTGAGGGCCAACACCACACAGGCTACCTTTCTGTTCTCCGAAAACCGCATGTCGAACACTTCCTTCCGAAGCGGCTAAGCCGCGCACTGGTTGTTATTTTATTGGAATGGCGCACGGACGCGCGCCATTCCAATTTGGATATCGTTACAGATAATTACCGCATCTCCATGATCTTTGCGCGCAATTCGCCCTCGATGGTGGCCAGCTCCTGCTCGGCAGCACGGCGCTTTTCCTTGCCCTGCTGCTGGATTTCCAGTACCTCGTCCATGGTATCAATGAGCAGCTTGTTGGTGTGCTTCAGGGTCTCGATGTCCACCATGCCGCGCTCGGCCTCCTTGGCGGTTTCCACCGTGGCCATGTGCAGCTTCTCGGCGTTCTTGGTCAGCAGATCGTTGGTCAGGTCGGTCACCGCTCGCTGCGCCTTCATGGCGTTCTCGGTGTGGGCCAGGCCCAGCGCCAGCACCATCTGGCTCTTCCACAGCGGGATGGTGTTCACCAGGGAGGTTTGGATCTTCTCGGCCATGATCTGGTTGCTGGACTGGATCAGGCGGATCTGGGGCGCCATCTGGATAGAGATGTTGCGGGTCAGCTCCAAGTCGTACAGCTTCTTCTCAAAGCGGTCGGCTTTGTCCGCCAGGTCCTTGGCGAACTGGGCATCCTCGGGCAGACCGGAGGCCGCAGCCTTCTGACGGGCCTGCTCCACCTCATTGGCGCGGAAGGACTCCAGGCGCTTCTTGCCCGCCACGATGTACATGGACAGCTCCTTGAAGTATACCAGGTTCTGGTCATACAGCTTGTCCAGCATGGCGATGTCCTTGAGCAGCTGGATCTGGTGCTGTTCAAGGCCCTCGACGATCTTGTTGACGTTGACCTCGGTGTGATCGTACTTGGTCTTCAACAGCTCCAGCTTGTTTACCTGCTTCTTGAACAGGCCGAACAGGCCGCCCTTGTCCGCATCGTCGGTATCGAAGCTCTTCAGCTCCATCACCAGGTTGGAAATCATGTTGCCGACCTCGTCCAGGTCCTTGGTCTGCACGTTCTTCAGGGCTGCGTCGGAGAACTGGGAGATGTTCTGCTGGGCCGCTGCACCGTAGGAAAACACCAGATTGCTGTCGCGCACATCGATCTTCTTGGAGAAGTCATCGATCATCTGCTGTTCTTCTTCGGTAAAGCTCTGCATGTCCAGCGTGGCCTGCTGCACTTCCTGCTTGGCCTCGACCTCCGCCTTTTCCAGCGCCTCGGTAGCCTGTTGCGCCGCCTGTACGGCGCTGTCCAGCTCCTTCTTGTTCTCGTCCTCGAAGGGTTCAAGGGTCAGCTTGATTTCGTCTGCCATGGTGATAACCTCCTAAATAATGTATGGTAGTGGTGCGGTATTAAAGCTGGATTGACGATCATTGGCCGCCGAGGGTGAGCTTGATGCCTTCCTTCGTGGTCTTCTCCTCTTCCGCGGGAGCGGGCGCTGCGGCCGTTTCAGCCTGAGCTGTCGACGCGTTCTCACCCGCTGGCGCGGGCCGACTTACGGTATCGCGTATGGAATTCATGTCGGTTTTGATCAGGTTGTCGCCGGATAGCATGGTCTGCATCACCTTGATCTCGGCGTCGATATCCATCTCATCGTCCCTGTACAGATTGTCGGCGCACTTTTCAAAGGCGTTGGCCGCCAGTTCCAGGCTGGATTCGATGGTCTTCATGGCGGAGGTGATGTTCTCGCCCTTGCTGGGGGCGTTCATCAGCACTTGGTACTGCTCCATCAGCTTTTCAGAGGTGGGCAGGTAGTAGCTCATGAAGCGGCGCACCAGCGCGACCTTCTTCGGGTCGCGGCCCAGTTCCTTGAAAATCTGCTGGCCGGCGGCGTACATGCGATCCAGGTTCTTCGTGATCTGCGGGTCGGAGATGGCCTCGTTGGCCTTGCGCAGGTTTTCAAGCCGCTGCCTGGCCACTTCGATCTCCTGGTCCACGGCGGCATCGCCCGTGGTGATCTTCTGCTCGACCTCGCGTCCGGGGAACAGCACCGAGCCGCCGAAATAGGCGCCCACCGACAGCGCGGCGGTCACAAGTAAACCCGGGAGCTTCATCAGGAATTTGGGGAAGATCAGCCCCACCACCAGCCACACTGCGGCTGCGATGTAGATCGGAATCGCCGATTTGATGTGCACCTTTTTCATTTCAGAGCGCCTCCTGTCCGGGCTTTTGCCCGCGCCTTTATTCTGTACCAAAAGATTCTTAAACTCCGGCTCCGCCTTCACTCAGAATGGCAATGCGTCGTCAGCCTGTCATCCTGAACGGAGCGAGCGCAGTCGAAGGCTCTCGCGAACCTCCACGAATCAACTTGCAGATCTTGATTGCCTGACTTCTAACCTATACCCCTCGGCCTGAAAGGCCTGCGGCGTCACTGTCGTTGGTCAACGTGCCCCGGCACGCCTTACTCCTCCGGCTCGCAGGGACGAATCCATCCTTCGCAACCCGCGCCAATTATTTCGTTGCAGTTTCTTACACTCAACAATTCCCGGTTTCCACAGCGCGAATGTCCAGCTCCACCGGGCAATGGTCGCTGCCCATGATGTCCGAATGGATCTTCGCATCGATCATGCGGTCCTTCAGTTTTTCGGATACGATGAAGTAGTCGATGCGCCAGCCTGCGTTTCTCGAGCGGGCCCCGCCGATGTAGCTCCACCAGCTGTAGGCTCCGGTGACCTCCGGGTAGAAGTAACGGAAGCTGTCGATAAAACCGGCGGCGAGCAGCTCGGTCATCTTGCCCCGCTCCTCGTCGGTAAAGCCGGCGTTTTTGTGGTTGGTCTTGGGGTTCTTCAGGTCGATCTCCTGGTGAGCTACGTTCAGGTCGCCGGTGAGGACCACGGGCTTCACCGCGTCCAAAGCCACAAGATAGGCCCGGAAATCGTCTTCCCACTGCATCCGGTATTCCAGCCGCTTGAGCTCGTTCTGGCTGTTGGGGGTATAGCAGCATACCAGGTAGAAATCCCTGAACTCACAGGTGATCACCCGGCCCTCGTGGTCATGCAGGTCGATACCGATGCCGGTCTTCACCGACAGCATGGGTACCCTCGAAAATACCGCCGTACCGGAGTATCCCTTGCGGTCGGCGCAGTTCATGACCTGCTCGTAACCGGGCAGCTCAACGTCGCACTGGCCCTTCTGCATCTTGATTTCCTGAAGGCAGATCACATCTGCGTCCAGGCTGTTCACGCTGTCATAAAACCCTTTCTGCAACACCGCTCGCAGCCCGTTGACGTTCCATGAGATCATTTTCATGAAAATAACACCATCCCAAATGCCTTTGTGCTATAATACCGGCAGAGAAGCACCGATCACCCACGAATACAATCATTATATCACACTTTCTTCATTTTGCAAACCTGTTTTATTCAAAATTGAAAATTTGGAGATGAACATCCATGACAATCAATGAAAAGGCGGCGCTGGCCGAAAAGGCTGCCCGGGCTTCCGGCGAAATGCTGGAACATCATGGAGCCTTCAAGGTCAGGCGCAAGAGCGAAAACGACTTTGTCACAGAGATGGATTACAGGAGCGAGGCACTGATCCGGGAAATGCTGCTCGGCGCCTGCCCCGAGGACCAGTTCTTCGGCGAGGAGAGCGGCGGCCCGACCGCCGCCCCGGGGCGCTGGATCGTGGACCCCATCGACGGTACGGCAAACTTCATGCGCGGGCAGCGACTCTATACGATCTCCATCGCCTACGAGCATGACGGCATACTTCAAATCGGCTGTGTCTACTGTCCCGGCACCGATGAACTGTTCCTTGGGGTGCGGGGCCAGGGAACAACGCTGAACGGAAAGCCGATCCATGTGTCCGACACCCCCCTGCGCGATGCCATCGTCCACTTGGGCTTCGGTGTCCGCAATCCCGTGAACCGGGAGCGCACGCTGACCGTATTCCCGGCATTGCTGCGCTCGGTCAGCGATGTGCGGCGCACCGGCTCCGCGGCCTACGACCTGTGCTGCGTTGCCTCGGGCCGGGCCGACGCCTTCCTGGAGCTGGGCATCAACCTGTACGATTACGGCGCAGGTTACGTGATCCTCACCGAGGCCGGCGGAACATTTACCGGCTGGCTTGACGGCGAGGACGGTCTGGCCAGCGGAAACCCCCTGGCGACAAACGGGAAGATACACGAGGAGATAAGGGGATTAATCAAGGGATGAGATTCAGGGGGCGGCAAATTGCCGCCCCCTGAAAACAACTCACCACAGTTCCGCAATTCCCACGCCGGGGAAGTATTTTTGCAATATCTGCGGGGCGGTTCGCCCCTCCCCGGCCATCTGATACGCGCCCCACTGGGACAAGCCCACGCCGTGGCCAAAGCCCCGGCCCTGAAAGGTGACCTGATTTCCCTCAACCTTCACGCTGTCAATCAGCGTGCTTTTCAGGCGGTTCGCGCCGATCTGGATTCGGAACGACGGCGCGGAGACGGCCTCGCCGTTGACCAGTATTGCCTTCGCCCGGCCCGATTCCCCCCTCTCGCCCAATTCGACTTTCTTGACCGCATCCACCCGGGTTCCGGCGTCAGCACACGCCTTCGCCACCTGATCAGCAGTAAAGGTCGCCGTCCAGGATTTCACGCTGGCCGGAGCCTTCTCTGACTCCTCGGAGGCCGTGGGCTTCAGGTATTCCGGGTCCCCGCCCCTGTATTCCAGCGCCACGGAGGGCAGCTCGGTCATGCCGCCGGAATGGGCGTGGAACCAGGCATTGGGAAACTCCCCTTGCCAGGACAACGCCATGCCCCGGGTCTCGTCCACGGCCTGCCGTACCCGCGCGTTGACGCTTTGGGGGGCGTAGGCCTGGGCCTCGGCAACGTCGGTGGAGATGTCCGCGCCACCGTACTTTGAAGTCTTGTCTTCGCAAAACTTCAGCACGAAGGTTCGCGCCAGTATGGCCTGGACCTTCAATGCTTCCATGGGCCAGTCATTCTTCATCTCGCCGGCCACGACTCCCATCACGTAGGTCTCGATATCCATGTCCACATTTTTATCCTTTGACACGTCGTGGACGGTCAGCACCGGCACGCCATCTCTGCCGATGGACAGTTTTTCCGGCAGCTTCGGCAGATTGGCTTTGGAATCGCTCAGCTGCCAGTTCACTGACGGGTCGCGGTTTTGCATACACCCAGCCGTTCCCAGTGCCGCGAGCGCCAGCGCCAGCAGAACCGACAGTTTTTTCTTCATATCCATATCAAAACACCACCTCGACATTATTATTCGGCTTTTGCGGCGCGGTATGCGTGCAACACAATGTTGCACAATGTTATGAATTCATGTATAATCATATCATTGCAAAGCACACCGAAGGAGACAAAATAATATGAAGATACTCATCTGCAACGCCGGAAGCACCTCGCTGAAATTCAAGCTGTGGGAAATGCCGGCCCTCCACGTCCTGGCCGAAGGCAAGGTAGAGCGTGTGGGTTCCACGGACGCGATCTTCCATTACCTGAACGCCGGGTTCGCCATCAGGCAGTCCAACCTGGCCATCCCCGATTACACCGCGGGCATAAAGCGTTTCCTGGACGCGCTTTCCGCCGCGCAGGGCGGAGCGGTGGCATCCCTGGCTGAAATCGACGCCGTGGGCTTCAAGACGGTGCTGGCCAAGGGCTTCTACGGCGTGCATGAGCTGACAGAAGAAGTCAAAAATGGCATGAGGGCCTATTTCACCGTGGCTCCTGCCCACAACGGCCCCTACCTGGAGGCCATCGCCGTATTCGAAAAGCTATTGCCGGATGTGCCGAGGGTCGGCGTGTTCGAGACCGCCTTTCACCGCACAATTCCCATGGCTCGGCGCATCTTCCCCGTGCCCTATGAATGGTATGAGAAGTACGGCGTAATGCGCATGGGCTACCACGGCGCAAGCCACGGCTACATCGCCCAAAAGCTGTCGGATAAACGGCGGGTGATCTCCTGCCACCTGGGTGGCAGCGCGTCGATCTGCGCGATACTGGATGGCAAGAGCATGGACAACAGCTTCGGCTTTTCCCTGCAAATGGGCATCCCGCACGCCAGCCGCACCGGCGACGTGGACCCTTACCTGGTGCCCTTCCTGCTGGAGCAGGGGCTGACGCTGCAGGAAATCTATGACGGGCTCGGCAAAAGCGGCGGCCTGAAGGGCATCTCCGGCACCAGTGGCGACATCCGGGACATCGACGACGCCATCCGTTCCGGCAGCCAGCGGGCACAGCTGGCCCTGGATGTGCTTGTCACCCATATCATACGCTACGTAGGCGCTTACGCCATGGAGCTGGGCGGCGTGGACGCCATCGCCTTCACCGGGGGCATCGGCGAAAATTACGCTCCGCTGCGCCGCGCGGTACTCGAAGCCATGGGCTTCATGGGCATGGTGATCGACGATGAAGCCAACGAGTGCGGCGCCGGCGAGCGGCTGATCTCCGCGCCGGAATCCGCCATCGAAGCCCACGTGATCCCAGCCAACGAGGAGCTGATGGTGGTGCGTTCCACATACGCTCTCATTAAATCCAAATAAATTTGAAAAATGTGCTGTAAACTATAGATTTTTTGGCAAAGATGTTGTATACTATATTATGATTTGGTAACGGGGTAAAATCAAGCCTCTGCCACAACATTATGAAAGTAGGGATAGCGTGAAAAAGAAGAAGTGTATCGCCATGCTTTTGGCCGGCGGTCAGGGAAGCCGTCTCGGACTTCTCACCAAGGTTATGGCCAAGCCGGCCGTGCCCTTTGGCGGAAAGTATCGTATCATTGACTTTCCCCTGTCCAACTGCACCAATTCCAACATCGACACCGTAGGCGTGCTGACCCAGTACCGTCCGTTGGAATTGAATAGTTATATCGGCTCCGGCCAGACCTGGGATCTGGACCTGAGCTACGGCGGCGTGTACGTGCTGCCACCCTATGCCACCGCCGACAGCAGCGAGTGGTACAAGGGCACCGCCAACGCAATCTACCAGAACTTCGGCTTCATCGAACAGTTCGATCCGGAGTATGTGCTGGTCCTCTCCGGCGATCACATCTACAAGATGGACTACAACCGCATGCTCAATTCCCACATAGAGCGCAACGCCGACGTCACCATTGCCGTGCGCCCCGTGCCGTGGGAGGTGGCCTCGTCCTTCGGCCTGATGGTAGTCGATGAGAACGACGCTATCACCGAATTTGTCGAGAAGCCGCCGAAGCCCACCAGCAACCTGGCTTCCATGGGCGTTTATATCTTCACATGGAAGGTGATGAAGGAATACCTGACCGCCGACGCGGCCGACCCGAAGTCCCAGAATGACTTCGGCAAAAACATCATCCCGAACCTGCTGAAGGACAACAAGGCGCTGTATGCCTATGCCTTCACCGATTACTGGAAGGACGTGGGCACCATTTCCAGCCTCTGGGAGGCCAACATGGACCTGCTGAAGTCCCCGCCGGAGTTCGACCTGACCGACCCGCGCTGGAAGATCTACTCCCGCACGCCGGTCATGCCGCCCCACTTCATCGCGGACGGCGCGGAGGTGACCAACTCCATGGTCACCGAGGGCTGCGAAATCGACGGTACCGTGCGAGACAGCGTGCTGTTCGCCGGCGTCACCGTTGAAAAGGGAGCAGTGGTGGAAGACAGCGTGATCATGCCCGGCACCACTATCCAATCCGGCGCCGTGGTTCGCCGCACCATCGTCTCGGAAAACTGCGTGATCGCCAAGGGCTGCCAGGTAGGCGAGGCCGACGGCGAAATCGCCCTGATCGGCCAGGACACCATGCTGCCCGAAGGCTATGTGGTAAAGGCGGGCCTGCAGGTTGACACGGATGCTATTACTCGAAAGGAGGGCGCCTGATATGAACGATGTCATGGGCATTGTCTACACTTCAAAGGACGACCTCACGCTGCGCGAGCTCACCAGCCAGCGCGCGGTGGCTGCGATTCCCGTAGCCGGCCGCTATCGCATCATCGACTTCACCCTCTCCAGCTTGGTGAATTCGAACATCCACAACGTGGGTATCATTGCCCAGAAGAACTATCACTCGCTGATGGACCACCTCGGTTCCGGCAAGGATTGGGACCTGCATACCCGCAACAACGGCCTGTTCATTCTCCCTCCCTTCCTGACCCGTGAAAACGGCGGCGAATACAGCGGCGTGCTGGACGCTCTGAAGGCCAACTTTGACTACCTGCGCCGCTCCCGCCAGGAGTTCGTGATCCTGACCAACAGTGACTACATCATGAACACCAGCTTCGAGCCGATGATCCAGCAGCACATCAAGTCCGGCGCGGACATCACCCTGATGTACAAGAAGGCCACCCCCGAGATCACCGAGTTCACCTCGTCCTCGAAAAACAACCACTGCTACCTTGCCCTGGGAGAGGGCGGCATCATCAACGACATTGAGATCAACCCCAATGCTGCCAGCTATGACAACCTGTACCTGAATGTGATGCTGGTCAAGCGCACGATGCTGATGTACATGGTGGATCAGGTCATCTCACACGGCAGCCACGACTTCTACGCCGACATGCTGCGTCCCTACATCAAGTCCGGCGCGCTGAAGATCATGGGCTATGAGGAAAAAGGCTATTATCGCCGCATCGAGACCATCCGCGGCTATTTCAACTTCAACATGGATCTTCTCAAACCCGGCGTGCGCAAGGAGCTGTTCGGCACGAACCCGGTCTACACCAAGACCCGCGATTCCGTGCCCACCATCTACCGCGCCAACGCGAAGATCAAGAACTCCCTGATCGCCGACGGCTGCGTGATCGACGGCGAGGTGGAAAACTGCGTGCTGTTCCGCGGCGTCACCGTGGCCAAGGGCGCGAAGCTGAAGAACTGCGTGATCATGCAGGACGGCTATATCGAGGAGGATGTAGAGCTCGAAAACGTCATCTTCGACAAGGCGGTCACCATCCGCAGTCACAGCCGCCTTGTGGGCCCGGGCCAGTACCCGATCGTCATCGGCAAGAACATTACGCTGTAAGGAAGTCTTCCGGGAGCGGCAACGCTCCCGGAACAAGACCCGCGGTATACCCCGTTTCAAAACCGGAAACAATCATTTCTATTAGGAGGAAACAGCCATGAAAATTCTCTTCGCAACATCTGAATGCATGCCGTTTGTGAAGACCGGCGGCATTGCGGACGTGATGGGAGCGCTGCCCAGGGAAATCCTGAAGGCCGGCGAAGACGTCCGCGTCATCCTCCCGCTGTACAAAGCCATCAGCTCCGAGTGGCGTGAAAAAATGCAGCACATGCTGTATTTCTATATCAACCTCGGCTGGCGCAGGCAATATGTGGGCATTGAAACGATGGTATACGGCGGCGTCACCTACTATTTTGTGGACAACGAGCAATACTTTGGCCGCGACTACATCTACGGCATGGGCGGCGACGAGGGCGAGCGCTTCGCCTACTTCTGCCGCGCCGTGATGGAGGCCCTGCCGAAGATCGACTTCATCCCCGACGTACTGCACTGCAACGACTGGCAGACCGGCCTGATTCCGGTGCTGCACAAGCTGCAATACAAGCACCTGGAGTTGTTTGAAAACATGCGGACGGTATACACCATCCACAATCTGCAGTACCAGGGCCTGTTCCCCATCGACACCATCGAGGATCTGCTGTACCTGGGCAACCTGGCCTACACCAGCGACGCCCTGGAATTCTATGGCATGTGCTCCTGCATGAAGGGCGGCATCGTGTTCTCCGACGAGATCACCACCGTCAGCCCAACTTATTCCCAGGAAATCCAGACAGCCTACTACGGCGAGCGGCTGGATGGCCTGCTGCGCACCCGGGTGGACCACCTCAGCGGCATACTCAACGGCATCGACACCGAGGAATACGACCCCGAGAAGGATCCGTTGCTGACCCAGAACTACACTGCCGCCACCTACGACAAAAAGGTGGAGAACAAGCTTGCGCTCCAGCGCGAGCTGGGCCTGACCGTGGACGCCAACGTGCCAATGATCGCCATGATCACCCGCCTGTCCGGCCAGAAAGGCCTGGACCTGGTGGAGTGTGTGCTGCCGGAAATCATGAATACCGGCGCCCAACTGGTGATTCTGGGCATGGGCGAGAGCCGCTACGTCGATCTGTTCAGCTGGGCCCAGTGGAAGTATCCCCTCCAGGTCTCGGCCAATTTCCAGATGAACAACGCCCTGGCCCACAAGATCTACGCCTCGGCAGACCTGTTCCTGATGCCCTCGCTGTTCGAGCCCTGCGGCCTGAGCCAGCTGATCTCGCTGCGCTACGGCACGCTTCCCATCACCCGCGAGACCGGCGGCCTGCGGGATACCGTGCTGGCCTACAACGAGTACACCGGCGACGGCAACGGCTTTACCTTCCTGTACTACAACGCCCACGACATGCTCCACGTCATTGAAAATGCCGTGCGCATGTTCCACGAGCAGCGTGATCTGTTCAACAGCCTGGCCATCCGGGCCATGAAGGGCGAATACGGTTGGGACCAGTCCGCCAGGCAGTACATCGAGCTTTACGAGAAGCTGAATCCCGACGCGGCGAAGAAGACCGCGCCCAAGAAGAAGGCCGCGCCGAAGGCCAAAGCCACAGAGGAAGAAGCCAAGCCTGCGGAGGTTGAGGCCAAGCCCGCACCCCGCAAGCGCGCAACCAAACCCAAGGCTGAAGCCGCTGAGACCGCCGAGGCCCCGGCCAAGAAGACGACGACCCGCAAGAAGGCTGCCACCGCCACCGAGGACGCGCCGAAGAAGCCCCGCGCGCCCCGCAAGAAGAAGGCAGAAACCGCCGAGTAAACCCGGCGTTGCGCAAACCCATACGGAATAACCGATGTCAATCGGCATCGGTTATTCCCTTATAATCAACCGACAGGAGCACGATCATGGATAATCGCGATGAAATCATACAAACCCAGATGGACCTGATCAGCACGCTGGTCAACAACAATCTGAGGAGCATGGCGGACGATTTTTGGGGCACGCCGAAGCCCAAATCCCCCGCCCCGAAATCGCCCAAAAAGCCCATGGACGAAACGAAGACGCCGAACGTTCCGGGCAAGGCTCCGACCCCCGCCACGGAGGCGAAGCCTTCCGACGCCCAGCAAGCCACTGAGGAAGAGACTCCACCGGAGAACATAGAGGATCTGAAGAAGGAGCTTAACGAGCTGATCGGCCTGAAAGGCGTCAAGCGCGAGGTCAACAACCTGATCAACACCGTCACCATCTACAAGCTACGCCGGGAGCACGGCCTCAAGACGGTGGATATGTCGCTGCACATGGTGTTCTCGGGCAACCCCGGCACCGGCAAGACGATGATCGCGCGACTGATGTCCCGCATTTACAAGAGCCTGGGCATGCTGCAAAAGGGGCATTTGGTGGAGGTAGACCGCTCAGGCCTGGTGGCGGGCTACGTAGGGCAAACGGCTACCAAGACCAGCGCCGTGATCGAAAAGGCCCTGGGCGGCGTGCTGTTCATCGACGAGGCATACGCGCTGAACGGCAAGGCGGAGAACGACTTCGGCCAGGAGGCCATCGACACGCTGCTGAAGGCCATGGAGGATCATCGCGAGGACCTGGTGGTCATCGTCGCCGGCTACGATGGACTGATGGACCAGTTCATCCACTCCAACCCCGGCTTGGAATCCCGCTTCAACCGCTACCTGCATTTCGACGACTACACCGCCGATGAGATGATGGGCATACTGGACCTCCAGCTGAAGAAAGGCCAGTATAAACTGACCGAACAAGCCCGCAAGGACGTGGCCGATTACATCACCGCCGCCAACACCAACTCCATTTCCTTCGGCAATGGCCGTGGCGTGCGCAACATATTCGAGCGGCTGCTGGTGGCCCAGGCCAATCGGCTGGCCCAGGCTGAAAACGTCACCAAGGATGACCTGATGACCATCACCGAGGCCGACGTAGCCGCTGCCCGTGGCTCTGACGAGAAGATCCTGGCCGTCGAAAAGGCTCAGCAGGCGCTGATTCAGTCCGCTGAGGACACGCTGGCCGAGCTGCAAAAGCTGGCAAAGGACGTGCCGGTAAAGGAACCGGAGATGCCGAATCCGAAAGCGCAGAAGGACACAGATGGAAAAGCCCGTGACGACATCGGCGTTGATCACGGGGATCTGATTCAGTGTCGAAATAAAGGCGGACATATTTTTTCTGGAATAGAAGGCACCGATGGCACCGATCGTTCCCAGTACTGTCGCGATCGCCGCAGCTCCGATAGCAAGTGTGATCGTTCCGGCGATCATGCCTGTGAGCTCAGGGGTCGTAAACAGGGTCACATAATTGTCCAGGGAGAAGCCGCGGATGGCACCGATATTGGTCGATTCAGTAAAGCTGTATACCGCCAGGATCAGGATCGGCAGATACAAAAATACAAGGATAAGGAACAGGAAGAGTCTCCTGCTGATTTTCCACATCATAGAAGCGCACCTCCTCTCCCTCCGGCGGCATCTTCCTCATTGCCGGTCAGCAGTGGAAAGATGCAGATCATGGCGAGCAGGATCAGAGAGATCATCGATCCTCCATGCCAGTCATAGGCGGCGAAGTAGCTTCCGATCAGGCTGCCCATGATATAGGTACTGTTGTACAGCATATCAAGTACGACATAGTTGGTCATGGCAGGCAGAAAGACCATGGACACACCGCTGACGATGCCGGGAACTGACAGGGGAAGCGTCACGCGCAGGAATGTCTGCACGGTGTTGGCACCCAGATCCATGGCCGCTTCACGAAGGGCTCCGTCCAGACGGGAGATGGTCGTGTAGATCGGCAGGATCATAAAGGGCATGAAGTCATAAGTCATACCCACAACTGCGTTCAGGAATGGATGCATTGCCAGGTTTCCCTCGATTACATTCAGGATCTCCTTGAGCGCAGTGATCCTCAGGGAAAAGTTGATCCACATGGGCATGATAAACAGCATCAAAATGACAGATTGTGAGCG
>ONJE01000041.1 GCA_900318045.1 uncultured Eubacteriales bacterium | reverse complement strand
ATTTCCCTTGACTTGCCGCCAGCAAGTCTGCGGAAAATCGCCTTGAAATGCAGACAAATCCACTCGAAACTGCATCTCCCTGCATTTTGAAACACACTCTAATCTCAGGAGGTGAGGAGCATGAGCCCCAAAGAGTTGCAGTATATCGAAGATGCCCTCGGACATGAGCAGTTTCTGACCAGCCAGTGCCAGCAGGCAGTGAATCAGCTGACCGACCCCGAGCTGAAGAACTGCGTGAACCAGATGCTGGCCAAGCATCGCGAACTCTTCGGCAAATTCTATCAACTGGTGTAAGGAGGCGAGCGCAATGAACGATCAGTCGATCATGGAGAACATCCTGCTGACCACAAAGGGCGTGTGCGACCTGTACATGCACGGCGCAATTGAATCCGCCACCCAGAACGTGCAGCAGGCCTTCGATACCGCGCTGAACGACAGCCTGTGCATGCAGAGCGACATCTACCAGAAGATGTCCCAGAAGGGCTGGTACCCGGCCCAGCAGGCTGATCAGCAGCAGATCAACCAGGTGCGTCAGAAGTATGCCAAGTGCTGCTGAAAACGCATCGCCCCACGGCAAAAACCGTGGGGCGCTTTTTCATGATGCATCTTAAAGTGTCGCCAGGGCGGCCTTCCTAATGGCGGCCTGGTGCAGCGGACACACTTTGTTGGAGGCGTGCGTGCGGCTGTTTGTGAAGTGGATGCAGTGGTGACCGTCGAAGTTGTTGTCCTTGATGGAGTCGTCACCATGGGGCATGCCATTGATGGACGCGGCGTAGTTTACACCCTTGATGGTCACGAATACCGCCCGACGGTCCCAGGACCACTTGCCACCGTAAGCCTTTTTCATCATGGCGGTATCGGCGGCGGTGAGGGGCTGGCAGTCGGCGTGATTTTTGCCGCCGTACCGCTTCTCCCGCCAGGTCAAGCCGGTCTCCACATCGGTAATCTGGGCAATGACGCCCCGGGCAAAAATCGTCTGGATGTCACTGGTCCACCAGTCCATCTCCCGGGCGTAACCGTGAACCGGCGTCAGGCCGGTGGTCGTGGCGGTCGCTTCGTCCACCGTTTTTTCCCTGGAGAGATCCGACGCGCTCATGTAGCCGCTCTTATCGCCCGTGGTGACCTGACAGGCATTGCCCTTCTTCGCCGTCACCGTTACGACCACATTCAGGCCCAGCGTCGCGATGACGTTCTTCTGCTCGTCGTAGAGATTCGCGCCGCGTTTTTTGACATAAGCCATGACGCCGCCACTTGTTTCCTGGTAGCCACCAGTGTATGTAGAGGTTATGGCTTTAGCGCTGAGGTCTGCCTTCATCATGTAACCGCCCGTGCCATTTGCCGTGACCTGGCAAACGCCATCGCGCACCGCGAAGACGGTGACGGGGGTATTCACGGTCAGCGTGCCGATGACCTTCCTGCCGGCGTCGTACAGTGGCGCGCCGTCCCTGGCCACATAGACCGTCATGGAAGTCAGTGAACCCGTGACCGTCACCGGGTTGGAACTCAGGTCCGACTTGTTCATATAACCGGTATAGCCGTTCAGCTTGACGCGGCATACGCCCCTTTTGACCCCGATCAGCTTCAGCGCGGTATTGACCGGAACGGTGGCAACGGTGTTGCCGTCGATGTCGTAGACGATGGCGTCATCCACGGCGGCGTAGACCGTTCGCTGCTCCGCGAGCGTCGGCGTGCAGAATACCAGCATAAGCGCGATCGCCAGCATCAGCGACAATCGGCGCGAACAGACATGGGAAAACATGGGTAAAGCCTCCGAGCTTTGATTTCATGTTGTATTATATTGCATAAATATTTCTATTTCAAGTCTAATGCATGTATTTATACATATATTTGCAATATAATTCATGTTTACGTCATAATTGTTGGCTTTGGCACCCTTTCCCCGATCGGGCATAGGATGCACTGTGGGTCGGCAATTCCGCCGCCCAAACCCGCAAGGAGGAATGACAATGAGCTTCTATTCATACAAGAACGCCAACTCCGACACGTGTCCCGGCGTGGTCAATGGCAACATACTCTCTGGCCTGAATCAGCGCGTATGCGTGCAGGTCAAGAACATCTACGACAGCTGCATGCAGCAGGAACAGCTGGACGACCAGCGCATCACCATCGAGAACATCGTGCCAGTACTGCCCGGCCCGGACTGCCCCGGCAACAGTGGTCGTCCCTGCTCCTGCGACTGCGACGGCAACCGCTGCAATTGCGAGTGTCCGCCCGCCAGCATCCCCATCACCCACGACGAGGCCGTGCAAAACGCCGAAAACAACCCCGGTCCCCTGCCCCGCCCCTACGGTGCATGGACCTTTGAGAGCTGCCGCTCCTCCAGCACGGCGGGACGCATCTCGAACCTGACTGTGGAGCGTATGACCGACCGGCCCCAGTTCGCCCGGGTGCGCTGCACGGTGGACGTACCGCTGGACGTGCTGTTCCTGGACCAGCGCTGCCAGGAGTGGATGGGACAGACCGTCATCAAGGTCAACAAGGACATACTGCTCTGCATCCCTGACGACTCCATCATCCCCTTCACCCTGGAAAGCCTTGTGAGCGCGATTTGCGTGTCCGGCTCTTACATCGGCAACTGCACCTTCGACATCACCGTCTGTGTCACCGTGGTCCTCAAAGTATTGGCTGAAGTGGACATACTGATCCCCACTTACGGCTTCTGCCAGGTGCCTCCTTGTGAGGAATTCGCAGAGAACGTTTGCGATGAATTCTTCAGCTTGCCTTTGTTTCCCCAGTCCTCCTGTGCGCTGGAGAGCGTGGGTGACGCAACGGCGAACGCGGGCAGCGGTACGACGACCAGCGCCACCGGCGGTTGCTATGCGTGCGGGCCAGTGAACCCGGTTCGGCCCAACAGGGTGCGCCAGTGCTCCAACTGTGGCACCACCTGCTCCAGTGGCAGCACCCTCTGCCCGCGTTGCGGCAGCGCGATGACGAACCTGAATTGAAAATCAGGGGGATGCCTGACGGCGTCCCCCTGTGTATGGGCTTTTGGATATGGGTGATTTTTCTTAAGTGGGTATCCCGTATGACGTAGCTTCGTTGGGAAACGGTGTGGACAGATCCTGTACGATTCCATCGGGTTATAACTCCCTGAAGATCAGGATTCATCCCCAATCACGTCAGCTCGCTCTTGCCCGTATACAGCTCGTAATACCTTCCCTTCATGGCCAACAGGTCATCGTGGTCGCCGCGCTCGATGATCTCGCCGTTTTCAAGCACCATGATGGCGTCGGCATTTCGAACGGTGGACAGGCGGTGGGCGATCACGAAGGTGGTACGGTCCTGCATCAGGGTGTCCATGCCCTCTTCGATGTGGCGCTCGGTGCGGGTATCGACGGAAGACGTGGCCTCGTCCAGCACCAGGATCGGTGCCTTGCTCAGCGCAGCCCGGGCGATGTTTAAAAGCTGCCGCTGGCCCTGGGAGAGGTTCGCGCCGTCGCCCTCGATCATCGTGTTGTAGCCATCGGACAGCCGTCGGATGAAGCTGTCCGCGCTGGCGGTCCTCGCGGCGGCGATAACCTCATCGTCGGTGGCGTCCAGTCGGCCGTAGCGGATGTTTTCCATCACCGTGCCGGTGAACAGGTGGGTGTCTTGGAGCACCATGGCGATGTTTTTGCGCAGGTAGCTCTTGGGCATGTCCATGATATCGATTCCGTCGATGGTAATTTTGCCGGAATTGATGTCATAAAACCGGTTCAGCAGGTTGGTGATGGTGGTCTTGCCCGCGCCGGTAGAGCCCACGAAGGCGATTTTCTGGCCCGGCTTGGCGTACAGGCTGATGTGCTTGAGCACTGTCTTCTCCGGCACGTAGCCAAAGCTGACGTCGTCCAGGATCACGTGGCCCTCCAAACGGTCGGGCAATTCCACATTGCTCGCCTCCAGGTCCTCGGGCACCTGATCCATCATCGTGAACACGCGCTCAGCGCCGGCCAGGGCCGAGAAGATGGTGGCCATCTGCTGGGAAATCTCGTTGATCGGGCGTGAGAACTGGCGGGAGTAGTTGACGAATATCGCCAGGCCGCCCACATCGAAGCGGCCAAGGGCGCACAGTGCGCCGCCGATGCCCGCAGTGAGGGCATAGCTGATCTGAGTGGTGTTGCCCATGATGGGTCCCATGATGCCGCCGAAGAACATGGCCTTCTCCTGCTTATGGCGCAGGTCGTCGTTCAGCTGGTCGAACTCCGCCACGCACTCGGATTCATGGTTGAACACCTTGACTACCTTCTGGCCGGACACAGATTCCTCGATGTAGCCGTTGGCCGCGCCCAGGGCAGCCTGCTGGGCGGCGTAGTATTTGCGGCTCTTGCCGATGACGAACCGGCTGCCCGCGATGAAGATGGGTATGAATACCAGCGTAATCATCGTCAGCCAGATATTGGTGTATACCATCATCGCCAACGTACCCACCAGATTGATGATGCCGGAAACCATGCTGATCAACGACTGGTCCAGCATCTGGCCGATGTTGTCCACGTCGTTGGTAAAGCGGCTCATCAGCTCGCCGGTGGTCTGGCCGTCGTGGAAACGCAGGGGCAACCGCTCGATGCGGGTGAACAGGTCGTCCCGGATGCTCTGTATGGCATTGCGGGATACGCCGATCATCAGCTTCGACTGCATCAGCTGGCCGAATACCGCGATCAGGTAGATGCCCGCCATCACCCCAAGCATCATGGCAAGATAGGCCATCCGATCCGAAGCGGAGGTGGAGGGATCGGCGATGTGGTTGATTACCGGGCGCAGCACATAGCCTGCGGCCAGGCTGGCCCCGGTGCTCAACAGCATGAATATCACCACCAGCACCAGCCGGAACTTATGTTTTCCCACATAGGAGAGTATGCGCTTGATGGTGTCCCGGGAATGGGCGGGTTTGCCCTTGAAGTTGTTGGTGGCGGCCATCGGCCCGCGGGTAGACGCCGCCGCGGTGTTGTTGTACTGCTTTTGCAGTGTTTCAAGGTTCCTCGCCATCAGCTCTTCGCCTCCTTCCCCTGGTCAGCGCCTCCCGTCGGCTGCGTGTCCTCCTTCACCTGGGAGCGATAGATCTCCTGGTAGGCCTTGTTGGATGCGAGCAACTGATCATGGGTGCCTACGCCGGTGATGGCGCCGTCGTCCATGACGATGATCATGTCCGCCTCCTGTACCGATGAAATGCGCTGGGCGATGATCAGCTTGGTGGAGTCCTTCAGCTCGCTGCGAAACGCCTGGCGGATCGACGCCTCTGTGGCGGTATCCACGGCGCTGGTGGAGTCATCCAGGATCAGTATCTTCGGGTGCTTCAGCAGTGCGCGGGCGATGCAAAGGCGCTGTTTCTGGCCGCCGGAGACGTTGGTACCGCCCTGGTCCAGCTCTGTCTCGTAGCCGTTGGCAAAGGAACGAATAAAACCGTCCGCCTGGGCGCTCTTCGCGGCCTCGGTCATCTCTTCCTCGGTGGCGTCTTCGTTACCCCAGCGCAGGTTGTCGGCGATGGTGCCGGAGAACAGCACGTTCTTTTGCAGCACCATACCCACGCCTTCGCGCAGGTGGTAGAGGCTGTAGTCCTTTACATCAATGCCGTCCACCAGCACCTGGCCCTCGTCCACATCGTACAGTCGGGGAATCATCGACACCATCGTGGTCTTGCCGCAGCCGGTGGAACCGATGATGCCCACGGTCTGGCCCGCGCCGATCTTCAGGTTGATGTCGTTGAGCACCCAGTGCTCGTTGTTCTTGTAGTAGCGGAAAGCGACATGCCTGAACTCGATTTCGCCCCGCCGTACCCGCGCGTCCTTATGGGCTGCGTTTTCGTCGGACAGGTCGATCTTCTCCAGCATGACCTCCTTGACACGGCGGGAGGAGGCCAACGCCCGGGAGCTGTTCATAAACAGCATGGACAGCATCAACAGGGACATCAGGATCTGGGTTATGTAGGTCAGGAAGGCGGAGAAATCGCCCACAGGCATGTCCCCGGCGATGACTTGCCTGCCGCCAAACCACACCACCGCAAGCGAAGTAAAGTTCATCAGCAGCATCATCAGCGGTAGCATGAAAATGACCACATTCAGGGCCCGCAGGGCAGCGTCCTTCAGTTCGCCATTCGCCTCGCGGAACTTCTGGTCCTCCCGTTCCTCCCGCACGAAGGACTTGACCACGCGAATGTTGGTCAGGCTCTCCTGGATACGGGAGTTCAGATGGTCGATCTTCTCCTGCATGATGGTAAATCGGGGAAAACCGGTGCGGATGACCACGAACTCAACGATCAGTATGATCGGTATCGTCACCGCCAACACCCGGGCCAGCTGGGGATTCATGACGATGGCCATGATCAGCGCGCCGATCAGCATACCGGGAGCCCGCAGAAACATGCGCAGCATCATGTTCACGAAGTTCTGGAGCTGGGTGATGTCGTTGGTCAGGCGGGTGACCAGTGAACCGGTAGAATACTTGTCGATGTTGGCAAAGGAAAAAGCCTGCACCTTGCCATAGACATCCCGGCGCAGGTCGGAGGCGAAGTTCACCGCGGCCTTTGCGCCGAAGTACGCGCCGCCCACGCCGCCACCCATCATCAGCACTGCGGTGAGGATCATCAACAGGCAGGTGATGACAATGTAGCCCACGTTGTGGGTCTCCACACCCACGTTCAGAATCTGGGAGTACAGCTTGGGCATAACGATCTCGCCCAAGACCTCCACGATCATGCACAACGGGCCCAAAATAAAGTACTTCCAATAGGGCCTGACATATTTGGACCATTTCATCGGGCGCGTTCAGCTCCTTTCCATCGGTGCGGAGGCCGTTTCCCCCGCCCCGCCCTTGTCCATATTGGACAGGTTTTCATTCAGTCTTTCCAGCAGACTGCCAAGGGTCTGCAGCTCGTCCTCGGTCAGTCCATCAAACATCTGCTCTCCGATTTCGCGGAACACCGCCTTGCTGTCCTCCACCAGCTGCTTACCCGCCGTAGAGACGCTGATCTCATTGCGGCGTCCATCCGGGCCGCCCGCCTTCTCCACCAGCCCGGCAGAAGTCAGCAGCTTGAGCATCCGGGCGACACAGGCGGGGCTGACATCAATCGCATCGGCCAGTTCCCGCTGGGAGACGCTGCGCCCCAGGCACGACAGCCGCATCAGCATTCGGTGCTGGCTGTGATGGATGCCCAGGCCGTCGATGCGACGTTCCACGACTCGGTGGTGCAGGCGCATCGTGTGGATCAGCGCGTCGATATCGTCTTTGATGAGCAGTGTGCGCTCACGTTCCTCGGAACCCACGGCTTTTTCTCCTTTCATATCGTTAACTGGTTTATCATTAACACGCTAACGATTATAGCATCCTGCACCGACCCGGTCAAGGGATAATCCCGACCGGGAGGCGTTAAATTCGGATAAAGATACCCCTTCAGCCGGTTGGCTGAAGGGGTATCTGAACCTGTACCGAAAAGGATTAATCGTCGTCCTCTTCCTCGGCCTTGTAGGCTTCGATGACCTTCTTGGCCTCGTTGGCGGGGACCTCCTCGTAGCGCTCGAAGCGCATGGTGAAGGAGCCGCGGCCCTGGGTCATGGAGCGCAGGTCGGTGGCGTACTTGAACATCTCGGAAAGCGGGGCCTCGCCCATGACGCGCTGCAGGTCGCCAACCTTCTCGGAACCGAGAATGCGGCCGCGGCGTTTGCTGATGTCGCCGTAGATGTCGCCCACGTTGGCGTCTGGCACGTCCACCTCAACGTGGTAGATGGGCTCGAGCAGTACAGGACCGGCGGTGGTCAGCTGCTTGAAGGCCAGGCGGGCCGCCGTCTTGAATGCCATTTCGGAGGAGTCGACCGGATGATAGCCACCGTCGTACAGCTCTGCAGTCAGGCCCACCACGGGGAAGCCGGCGAGCACGCCGTGCTTGATGTTGTCGATCAGGCCCTTCTCAACGGCCGGAATGTACTGGCGCGGGACGGTGCCGCCCACGACGCTGTCGACAAAGTGGAATTCGGTATCGTTCGGGTCTTCGTTGGGACGGAAGCGAATCTTGACATCGCCGAACTGACCGTGTCCGCCGGACTGCTTCTTGTGGCGTCCCTGGACGTCGATGGGCTTGCGGATGGACTCGCGGTACGGGATCTTGGGATCGCGCAGGTCGCACTCCACCTTGAACTTGCTGGCCAGCTTGGCGGCGACCACGTCGATGGACATCTCGCCCAGGCCGCTGAGCACGGATTCGGCGGTCTCTACGTTCTTTTCGACCTTGATGGTGGGATCCTCCTCCATCAGGCGGGCCAGGCCGGAGAAGATCTTGTCTTCCTCGCCGGCTTTCTTGGCGTACACGGCCTTGCTGATGCAGGGAGCCGGGAAATCAAGATCAGGGAACCGGATCGGGTTATTGGCGTCGCACAGGGTATTGCCGGTGGCTACGGAGGTCAGCTTGGCCAGCGCGCAGAGGTCGCCGGCATGAACCTTCTGGGCGGAGATCTGCTGCTTGCCCTTCAGGAAGTAAATGGTGCCGGGTTTCTCGGTCTTCTCGGCGTTCACATTGTACAGCGCGGTGCTGCCCTCCAGCACGCCGGAGGTGACCTTCATCAGGCTCAGCTTGCCCACGAAGGGGTCAGCCATGGTCTTGAATACGTGGGCGGAGAAGGGCTCGCTGTCGGAGCAGGCACGCTGGACAGCTTCGCCGGTCTTGGGATTGGTGCCCTCGGTAACGGTGCCTTCCGGAGAGGGCATCAGGTCGACCACGTTGTCCAGCAGCTTGGCGATACCCACGCGGCTGGCGGCGGAGCAGCAGACCACGGGCACGACGGTGCCGTCCAGTATGCCCTTGCGCAGGCCGGACATGACCTCGTCCTCGGTCAGCTCCTCGCCCTCGAGGTATTTCATCATCAGGTCGTCGTCGGCGCTGGCGGCAGCTTCGACCAGGGCCTCGTGGCACTTTTCTACCTCAGCCTCGACGGAGGCGGGAATGTCCACGGCCTTCAGGTTCTTGCCCTCGCCCATGAACGCCTTCTTCTCCAGCAGGCAGGCCACGCCGGTGAACTTGCCGCCCTCGACGATGGGCACCTCGATGGGAGCCAGATGGCTGCCGTACTTCTCGGTCAGGGCGTTCAGAACCTTGTCGAAGTTTGCGTTTTCCTGATCCATCTTGGTGATGACGATCATCCGGGAGGTGTGGGTCTTGTCGCAGATGGACCAGGCCTTTTCCGCGCCCACGTCCAGGCCGGAAACCGCGCCAACGACGATCAGGGCGCCTTCGCACACATTCAGTGGCCCCACCTGCTCGCCGGCGAAATCGAAGTAGCCGGGAATATCCACCAGGTTCACCTTGCTGTTCTTCCACTCCAGCGGCGCCATTGAGGCCTGGAGGGAGATATGGCGCTTGACTTCCTCGGAGTCATAGTCCATGGTGGCCTGACCGTCCTCGACGCGGCCCTGGCGGTCGATGGCGCCGGCGCTGAACAGCAGCGCCTCAGCCAGCGTGGTCTTGCCGACGCTGCCGTGGCCGATGATGGACAGGTTGCGGATATTCTTGGCCAGATAATCTTTCATATTGGATTCCCCCTGTATGATTTATTACGCGCACAAGCGCAACGGATGGTTTACCCTTTACGCGCTTATTTGCCATAGTATATACATTTTAACAGAAAATCGCACTTTTGAAAAGCCCCCTGAGCCATATTTTTTTCATTTTGCGCGTTATTTTATATTATCAAAATCGAAATACATTAAAAACAGGTTGCACAGCGGCGGTTTGCCCTTGCCAATCCCCTCCCATCTGTGTTAATATACAGTGAAAGGATGGTGTTGACATGGAGTACAGACAGTTTTCCGACACCTATATCGTGCGCCTCGACCCCGGCGAGGATATCGTAGAGCAGCTGGCGAGGCTGGCGAAGGACGAGGGCCTATGCCTGGCCGAGATCAACGGCCTTGGCGCGGTGGACGACTTCACCGTGGGCGTGTTTGACCGAAATGAAAAGCGATTCGTGCCGAACCGCTTCCGTGGGGCCTATGAGATCGTCTCCCTCCATGGCACCATCACCGACGGGCCCTACCTGCACCTGCACATGAGTGCCGGCGATGGGGACGGCAATGTCCGGGGCGGACACCTGACCCACGCCCGGATCAGCGTCACCGCCGAGATCGTCGTGCGGGTCATTGAGGGCCGCGTGGGGCGGTATTTCGACGGGGCCCAGGGATTGAACGTCATGACTTTCGACTGAACCATTCATCAACCCATCGCCGCCATGATGGCGAAACCTGCGATGGCTACCAGCGTGGACACCGACAATGCCGAGGACACATAGGTCCGCTGGTCGGCGTCGTCGGCAAATACCGGCAGCACAAAGGGCGGGGGCAGTATGAACATCACATTGATGGCCGCCGTCAGGTTCGCCTCGGGCCACAGCGCCCCCAGCAGCGCCACCAGCGCCGTGCGCAGCGCCATCATAATCACCAGGCGGAGGACGACCACCTTCGCCGTCTCTGCCCATGGGATGTCGTCCAGCACCAGGTCGTAGCCGATGGTCAGCAGTATGATCGCGCTGGTGGGCGCAGAGACGAATGCGGTGCAGGCATCCAGCACGCCGCTGACGCCGGAGGGTTCCAATCTCCTGTACAGTCCCGTTGCCCCCAGCAACACGCCGGCGACGATGGCGATTATGATCGGTGACAGGGCCATCTCCCGGATCAGCTGTCCCGCGTCCGCCTTAGAGTTGCCCTCCATGGCCAGCAGCACCTTGTACAGCGTGAACACAAACAGCACCTGGCCCAAGTCGATCCGGGCGAACTCAGCGGTGCGATCCGCACCATAGAGCATGTTGAACAGCGCGTAGCCCAGCATCCCGGCTTCGAAGCCTGTGGTCAGGAAGGGCACGAAACGCGATGGCATCCGCAACGCCTTCCCCGCCGCTTTGCCCAGCGCCCAGGCGATGAAGCATACCGCGAACATCAGCAGCGGCACCACCACATCCATGAAGCTGTAGCTGGTGCTGGCAAAGGCGTTCAGCAACACCGCCGGCAGCGTGATGTTCACCACCACGTTCTTCAACGCGCCGATGCCCTCCCGGGAAATCAGGCCACTTTTGCGACAGATGATGCCGATGACCAGCATGACCACCACCGGCAGTATCGTCCGTATCACATCCAACATATTCAGTCCTCCGTTTGTACTGGATTGGGCAAGAGGCGGATGGAAAACCGCCAGTGAAATACCGCGTGACTGGTTAGAGTGTGTTTCTAAATGCCGGGAGATGCAGTTTCGAGGCCATCAGGTTGCATTTCAAGGCGAAAAACCGCAGGCTTACTGGTTGCAAGTCAAGGTT